>JAZDIW010000096.1:0-18083 GCA_043804575.1 bacterium | reverse complement strand
ACGATAAATCCAGAACTTCTTGTTCTTCTCGGCGATGTCATTGTTATAGAGATCCGTCACTCGCAGTTCGAACACATAGGTTCCCGTACTCAAGGTGGTAATCGGGAATCCATCCGCCTCGACGGCCGTAGCACCGACTTTCTTCTTGGTGCATGGAGGTAGTCGGCGCACAACCGTTCCCGTCTCCGCGGCACGAAGTTGCCGATGAATCAGAAAACTGTCCGGAAAATCCGGCGAGTACCGGAAATTGTACAGCTCGCAGTAGTAATAGAAGAGAGGCAATTGTGTCCCGTAGAACCGAACGGGATTCGGCAGCACCCGCAGACCGTTTTTCCAGAAACGCGAGGCTTCGTCGGTCTTTTCGACATGACAGGCCAATTCAATATCGGACATGGCCAGCGAATCATCTCGAATCGGTTCTATCGACAGCGCGAGGGCCTTGCGCTCGTGGACTTCTCCCTCGGCATTCTCGAGAATAGCCTGCGCCTCATAGATGCCAGGCTTCATGTAGAACGCAAAGACATAGGGAAAGAATTGCCCGGCCTTGAGTTCGGCGGAATCCGCCACCACATCGAATCCATGCAGCGTGTCGTAGGCCGTGGCTCCTCCATCCAGAGTCATCGTCAAGATGAGCCGAAACCGAGCGGCAAGGCCGGAATCCGCCGGGACATAATCCAACTGGGACCGTTGCACGGAGGCAAAGACTTCCACATAGACGAGAGAGTCCCGGCCGCGGAAGCAGGCGTAGTCAAGATCCATCGCCATTCCGGCCAAGGCGGAGGATCCCTGCGCAAGAAAGAGGAGCAAGAAGGACAGCCTGAAAATACGCATGGCACGACCCTCGGTGATGATGGTTGTGTCAGTTCGGCTCGACCAAACGCACGGAAACGACTTTCGATACTCCATCCTCTTCCATCGTGACTCCCCAGAGAGTATCGGCCGCTTCCATCGTGCGCTTGTTATGAGTGACCAAAATGAATTGTGTCTCTTCGGCGTGGTGTCGTATCATTTCATTAAAGCGGGTGATATTCGCATCATCGAGCGGTGCATCCACTTCATCCAAGATGCAGAACGGAGACGGTTTCACTTGATATAAGGCGAAGAGCAGCGCAATCGCCGTCATGGCCTTCTCTCCGCCCGACATGAGCGAGAGAGATTTCAATCTCTTTCCCGAGGGATTCGCCCAGAGCGTTACATCCGCCTCCAGAAGGTCCGTCCCACTCAGGATGAGATCCGCTTCGCCCGAGCCGAAGAATTCCCGAAAAAGCCTCTGGAAATTCGCCCGAACCTTTGTGAAAATCTCCAGGAATTGTGCTTGGGCGGTCTCGTTGATTCGCGAAATCGTCTCCTTCAGAGTCGCTTTCGCCTTCAAGAGATCATCCCGATTGGCAAGCATTCGTTGCCATCTCTCGTTTTCCTGTTCATACTCCTCGATGGCCAAAAGATTCACGGGGCCCAATTGTTCGATCTTGGCGGTCAGTTCCGTCACCCTCTGCTCACCGGTCTCTGCAGAGACGATGTCGGAATGTGCGGCGGCAAAATCCGGTGTCGAAAGGTCCAGGCTGAATTTGCTGCGAGCCGCAGCCAAGGTCGCATCTCGCTCCGCTTGAAGGCGCGCGATTTCTCTCTCTAACCTTCGCTCCCCCTCCAACCCTTCCTCGCGCTCGCCGCGAATCGCACGAAGTTTCTCTTCCTGCTGGCGAATCCTCTCTCTCGCCTCATCCAGACGGTTCCCTTGCTGCTCCACGGCCAGAGACGACTCGTCTCTGTGACGAAATCCCTCCAGGAGGCGGGCTTCCACTTCGCGTTTGCGCTCTGCGACTTCGCCCTCGTCCTTGTGAGCCTGTGCCGCCCGCTCATCGTTCGTTTGAATCTCGGTCGTGATCTCACTTATCGAGGCAAGAATTCCCTGCAATTCGACTTCGGCGAGCTGCAATCGGTGTCTTGCCTCATCGCACTGCCGTTCTGCACGGTGATACCTTTCCTTGGAAGTTAGGGCTCTCTTGCGCGCCTGCGTCACTTCTGCATCCAGATCTCGATCGGATGCCGCCGCCTTCTCCAGATTCTCTTGGGCGGAGGTCAACTCCCGAACGCTCTCTTCAACTTCGACGCTTGCCGCCCTAATGGCCTGTGAGAGTGTCGCCAATTCCTTTTCTATCGTTGTGCAGCGTTCTTTTTGGTGCTGGCGCAGGATGCTCTTCTGAAGCTGTTTCTCGTGCAAGAGGGTCATGTCAGCTTCCAGCGCAGCGATGCGCTCTTGAACTTCGGACTGCTCTTGCTCTATGGAGTTGCTCTCGGCCTCCATCCGCTCGCCGGACTTCTCCATTGCAGCCAACTCCGTTTGCGCCTCCTCGAGTTGCTGCCGAAGAGCGCCGATCTGCCTTTTCAGCCCAATATCCGCCGGCACTCTTGTATCCATGGCACCGCCGCACATGACTCCCTGCGGTGTGATCCATTCCCCGTTCAAACTGACCAGAGTCAGCTCATGTTCTCTTCCCCAGTCTCGAAGACTGCAAAGCGTCTCCCAGTCTTTCGCAATCACGACTTGTCCCAGGAAATGAAGCGCAATGGGATGAGCGGAATGACCGTTTAGGAAATCCACGGCGCGTCCCAGAATTCCCTCGGGCAAGGTCATGGGAGGACTCTCAGGCGATGGCGGACTATCCACCGATACGAAGACCGCCTGCCCGGTTCCGGACTGCCGCAAGGCTTCGATGGCACGCAGAGCCGCTTCCGCCGATTCCACAAGACAGTAATAGGCCGCCGGGCCCAGGATGGCGGCAAAAGCGCGCTCATAGCGCTCCGGCACATCCAAGGTATCCCCCAGAAGATCCAACAGACCCGCCACCGACTTTTCCCGCAAGAATTTCAGCGCAGGATGCGAACGAGGACTTCGTTCCGAGAGCGTCTGCAACAGGTCAATCTTGTTCAATGTCAAATTGACGGTTTGTCGAAGGATATGAAGGTTTGCTGCGGTACGCTTCAACTCTTCCGTGCAAACCTCGTGTTTCTGCCGAAGCGACCCCTGTTCCTGCCTCAACTTCTCCAGATGTTGCCGAAGCCCCGCCTCGCTTTGGGCAACTTGTTGAAGTTCCATCGTGAGCGTCTTTTCTTGTTCAAGCAATTGGGTAAGTTCCTGCTGATGGACTTCCTGCCGGCCGATATGGCCTGCGTAGGCCGCTTCGCGGGAGGAGAGCTGCCGTCCTTTGGCCGTGACCTCCGTCTGCAGACTCGAGAGGTATTCCTCGTGGTGTCGTATTCGATGCAGACATTCTTCAAGGGTCCTCTCCTGCTCTTTGTACTCCTCTTGTGCGGCCGCAAGCTCCTCTTGGGCAGGGCGAAAGGCCTGGCTGAGCTTCTGCCTCTCGGTCTCTTGGAATTTGCTTTTTTGCCCCAGCAGCTCCCGCTTCTCTCGGAGCAGAATGCTTGTCCGTTCCGCATGGCGCAGAGTATCCTGAAGCGCGGAAGCCCGTGCATCCAAGGAAGCATTCTCCGTTTCCAAGGCACCGATTTCCTTGACGAAGCCGTCGAAAACACCGCGTGCGCCGACCAATTCCTTTTCGATGGCGATTGCGGCGGTTCGCAATTCCTCCACATGCGCCTCTTCCGCCCGAAGAAGGCTGCGAGCGGCCACAGACGTATCGGACGTACGCTTCATCTCCTCTTCCAAAGGCGCCAGTTCCGTGCGAAGTCGCTCATAGTCGCGCCATAGAATAGCGACTTCACAACTGGTTAGCTCAGCTTTAAGTCTCTGGTATCGTCGAGCGCGCGCCACTTGTCGTTTCAGAGAAGAAACGCGACGTTCCACCTCCGACAGAATATCGGCCAAGCGTTGCAGATCTTCTTCGGTTTGCTGCAGCTTGAGCTGCGCTTGTTGCCGCCTGGACTTGTATTTTGCGACCCCCGCCACTTCCTCGAAGAGATGTCGGCGGCCGTCGCCCCCCTCTCGCAGGATATCCTCCACCATTCGCAATTCCAGGATGCTGTAGGTATCGGGTCCCAATCCCGTATCCTGGAGCAGCTCGACAACATCTTTCAACCGGCAGAGGATTCCATTTAGGAAATATTCGCTTCCGCCATCCCGGTAAATCCGACGCTTGATTTCCACCTCCGTATAGGGCGTCGGCAAAGCTCCATCGCTGTTATTGATTGCCATCGCGACCTCGGCCATTCCGATGGGCTTGCGTGTTGCCGTACCGTTGAAAATCACATTGTCCATCCGGTCCGAGCGCAAAACGGAGGTCTTCTGTTCGCCCAAAGCCCAGCGAATGGCATCCACGATGTTCGTCTTGCCACAGCCGTTGGGACCGACAATCGCCGTCACTCCCCCGGAGAAAGTGAGCTTTGTCGCTTTGGGAAACGATTTAAATCCGGAAACTTCTACAGAAACAAGTTGCATATTACTCGAATGACTTCTTACTCAAATGGCTCAGACTATAGCGTATCTTAAAAAACATCAGAGCGCAGTTGTCTCGCCGAGCCGGGGTAAGCACTTTGCCATGTCCAATCCCCTCCATCCCACGCCGTGCGCAACCCGGCCGGAACATGAATTTTGGGGACAAGCTCTAGGCGATGAAAGCTGATTCGCTGGAAGCCTATGTTCGATGGCACTATGTCTACGACAGGAGCTTTTTGAGGACTTCGCTCGCAATTTTCGGATTGGCACGACCCTCCGTCGCCTTCATGACCTCGCCCACGAAGAAGCCGAAGATGTTGGTCTTGCCCGCCCGGTATTTTTGGACATGGTCCGGAAATCTCGCAAGTACCTCGCGTGCAGCCCTTTCGATTTTGCCCACATCGGAAACCTGAACCAGACCCTCTTCTTCGATAATCTCAACCGACGACTTTCCGCTCGTGACCATTTTGTCCAAGACTTTTTTGGCGCTATTGAGGGAAAGATGTTCGGCGTCCACTTCCTTCATCAGACCCGCGAGTTCCGATGCGGATACGGGAAACGACGCCATCTCCCAATTCTTCTCTTTGAGAATCCGCAGCACTTCCCCTTGAACCCAATTGGCGGCGTGGCGCGCATTGCCGGATTCTTTGGCCAGGGCTTCAAAGTAGTCGGCAACGGCGCAATCGCTCGTCAAGACTTCGGCCGTCTCCTCCGTCAGTCCATACGCTCGGTGGAAGCGCTCGCAGCGAGCCGCAGGAAGCTCCTCTATATCCTGAGAAATGCGCTGAATCCATTCGGGGGACACTACCACTTCCACCAAATCCGGTTCGGGAAAATAGCGATAATCATCCGAGGTCTCTTTGCGACGCATGGGGCGCGCGACGGCTTCGCCTTCATCCCACAGCAGAGTCTGACGGATAACGGTTCCTCCACTCTCGAGCAGACCGCTCTGCCTCTCGATCTCGAAGGCGAGGGCGCGTTCAACCCCTCGAATGGAATTCATGTTTTTCACTTCCGTCGCCGTTCCGAATCCAGAAGCCCCCTTGCGACGCACGGACACATTCGCGTCACATCGCAGCGACCCCTTCTCCATATCGCCATCGCAGACTTGGAGCCAACGCACGAGGCGGCGAATTTCGTTCAGATAGGCACGAGCTTCCGCGGG
Source organism: bacterium (assembly GCA_043804575.1). Taxonomy (GTDB): domain Bacteria; phylum Electryoneota; class RPQS01; order RPQS01; family DYHQ01; genus JAZDIW01. The sequence goes on along the minus strand of JAZDIW010000096.1, from coordinate 12,522 downwards.
AGTCCTCATGTCAGGCTCCGACACAATCTCCACCAAGGGCACACCGCACCGATTCATATCAATAATCGTCGAACCGTCGGGCTCGTGCAGGGATTTCCCTGCGTCTTCTTCGAGATGAATTCGCCGAATCCGGACGGATTTCTTGTGGCCGTCAGCTTCAATTTGGACTACTCCGCCGGTGCTAAACGGCTCGTCGTATTGCGAGATTTGATATCCCTTCGGAAGATCAGGATAAAAATAGTTCTTTCGATCAAATTTGGAGCGCGGATGAATCGTCGCGCCGACGGCCAAGGCAAGTTTCATGGCCTGGTCGAGCATATCCCGATTGAGCACGGGCAGCACGCCCGGCATCCCGAGGCAGACGGGGCAAACGAGCGTGTTGGGCGGTGCGCCATAGTGATTGGGGCAAGTACAAAACGCCTTTGTCTTTGTAATGAGCTGGGCGTGCACCTCCAAGCCGATTGTCGCCTCATACTCCATTCCGAATCTTCTCCACCTCGCGACCTACTTGCAGGATAAGCTCCTCGGAGAAATGGGGGCCCATGATCTGCAAGCCAATCGGCAGGCCCTTGGAATCCTTTCCGACCGGAACGGAGACGGCTGGAATCCCCGCCAAATTCGCCTGGGTCGTGTAGACATCGGACAAATACATGGATAGGGGGTCGTCAATCTTCTCTCCGATTTGGAATGCGGTCGTTGGGGATGTGGGAGCAAAAATAACATCCACTTTCCGGAACGCATCCAGAAATTCGTTCAAGATAAGACGGCGGACTCGCTGCGCCCGCTTATAGTAGGCATCATAGTAGCCCGCCGAAAGGACATAAGTCCCCAACAGGATACGCCGCCGCACTTCGGTCCCGAATCCTCCGGCGCGACTTTGGCCGTAAAGTTCATGCAAACTCTCGGCGGAGCCTTCCCGGAATCCATAGCGAGCTCCATCATAGCGAGCCAAATTGGAACTGGCCTCGGCGGTGGCCAAAATGTAATAAACCGCCACACCCAATTTTGAAGAAGGCAGTGAAATCTCAACAAGATGATGACCTGATTTCTCCAACGCACGAGCGACTTCGTGGATAGCCTCGGCAATCTCGGCTTGCAGACCTTCTCCAAAATATTCTTTGGGAAGACCGATGCGCAGCTTTCGCTCGAGCGGTCTCAGGCCGTCGGTGGCCTTGGGAACAGGATGAGCCGCTGAAGTCGAATCGTGCTCGTCCTTGCCGGCCATGACAGAAAGAAGCGCGAGGGCATCCTCACAATTGCGCGCGAAGGGTGCGATTTGGTCCAGAGAGGAACCGAAGGCAACCAGACCATAGCGAGAGACTCGTCCATAGGTCGGCTTGAGTCCGACAATTCCGCAGAAGCCGGCCGGCTGGCGCACCGATCCCCCTGTGTCGCTGCCCAGAGCCGCATGGACCAATCCCGCGGCAACCGCGACCGCCGAGCCGCCGGACGAGCCTCCGGGAACGCGGCCCAAATCCATCGGATGGCGGCTCGGACCGAAGATGGAATTCTCACAGGAGGATCCCATCGCAAACTCATCGAGATTCGTCTTCCCAACGACCAGAGCGCCGGCCTGCTCCAGCCGAGCAACGGCGGTCGCCGTGAAGAGACTTTGAAAATTCTCCAGAATTCCCGACGCACAAGTCAGAGGCACGCCTTCAATGGCGATATTGTCCTTCACGGCCAGGATCATTCCACAAAGCGGCTTGTTTTCTCCGCGCCGCACGGCCTGAGCAACCTCCAGCGCCTTGTGGTGGGCCCGCTCCGAGAGAACACAAACAAAGGCATTCAGAGCCTTTGCCTCCTCCATGGCCTTTGTGCAGGCTTCCACTGCGTCCGGCAATTCCTCGGGATGCTCTCTAAGATGAGTGTGTGGAGGAATTTTCAGATTCATTCAGATCTTGGGGTGTGCTTTGCGCGGGGGCAGAGCCGGAGGATGGTGTCTTTTTATCCGTCGGCGGCGTGGTGGGAGAAATATCAATGGTCGATTGGATTTCTCTCTGAATATCTTGGGTGGCGCGACGAAATTCCGAAAGTCCCCGCCCGATTCCACGCGCGAGCTCCGGCAGCTTCTTACCTCCAAAGAGCAGCAGAATGACGATGACGATGAGAATGATTTCAGATGCGCCTAAGTGCATGGCTAACTCGCTGGCAACTCCTCATAAGATATTTGCAGCTCCCCCAGAAGGCAACGGGAATATTTGTGGGCCATAGGAGTTCTTTGTCACGCCCAGACGGCTGGCTTGGCTGCTATCGCTTTCGCCATGGAGAGAAAGAGACCCATGCCGTCCGTGCGCCCCAAATCCGGATCACAGGCTCGCTCCGGGTGGGGCATCAATCCCATCACATTGCCCTCGGCATTGATGATACCGGCAATGGCGTCCATCGAGCCGTTGGGATTCCCGTCCGGCGCATCAGGCCGCACAGGACCCGCATAGCGAAAAACGATGCGCTTCTCTTGCTGAAGGGCCTTGAGCGTCGCCGAATCTGCCATGTAATTGCCTTCGCTGTGGGCGATCGGCAGAACAATCTCCTGACCGTGCTCATAGCTGGAAGTGAATGCTGTCGAAGCCTTCTCAACGCGAAGTGTCACCCTTCGGCAGACAAAGTCCAGCGACCGATTTCGCACGAGGGCTCCGGGAAGAAGTCCGGCCTCACAGAGAATCTGAAATCCATTGCAGATGCCGAGAACGAGGCCGCCGCCCTTGGCGAAAGCCATGATTTCTTCCATAATCGGGGAGAAGCGAGCCAGAGCTCCTGCGCGAAGATAATCACCGTAGGAGAAGCCCCCGGGCAAAATGACCGCATCCACGGAATCGAGCAGCCGTTCGCGATGGAAGATACTCCGAACCGAATACCCCATCACGGTTTCGAGCGCCCAGAGGCAATCCCGATCGCAATTCGATCCGGGAAATGTGACGACGGCAAAGGTCATTCGAGCTCGATGTGAAAGGTCTCGATGACGGGATTGGCAAGCATCTTATCGGAAATCTCCGCTACTCTCTTCTCGGCTTGGCTGCGATTGCCTGCCTCCAGATCAATCTCGATATACTTTCCGATGCGGACATCCTGAATATCGCGAAACCCGAGCTGTCGAAGACTCTGAAGAACCGTCTGTCCCTGAGGGTCCAAGACTCCCGGCTTGTGCGTCACAATGACCTTGGCCTTCATCAGGCACCTCCCGACACGCGGGCATTGCCCTCGGCGGTGGCCGTGTCCTCCTCGTCGAGCCCCATCTCATCGAGCTCCATGTCTTCATGATGCGCGGCTCGCACCGCACCCACAATGAAGGCGGTCACCACCAACATGGTCAATACGGGGAAGATATGGCGCGGAGGATTGACTGCAACCAAACCCACGCAGCCCATCAAGACGATTAGCTTGGTGAAATTATATCCGGGTTCACGCAGGCTGATGCGGGGCAGGCTCGGCAGAGGAAGACGACTGACCATCAGCAACCCAAGCAAGACCACAAAGCTGGTCAGCAGCGCATTCCAACGGATTTCTCCCCAAAGCGACAGATTCAGAATAGCGAAAGACGCAAGCAGGCAGGCCTGCAACGGAGAGGAGAGTCCCTCGAACTCGTGAGCCTCGCTGACACCCTGAAGGTTAAACCTCGCCAGTCGGATCGCGGCAAAGACGACGGGGACAAAACTCACCAGAATTCCCGCCAGTCCATGCTCGCGAAAAGCGAGCAGGTAGATGAGAATTCCCGGGGCGACGCCGAACGAAACCAGATCCGCCAGAGAATCGAACTGCAATCCAAAGGCGCTGTCGTTTCTCGCGTAGCGCGCGATCTTTCCATCGAAAGCGTCCAGGAGAGCCGCCGCGACAATCAGCCAAGCGGCGGAGCGGCCGTCACCATTGAAGGCCATCACGATAGAGAGAAATCCGCAGAAGAGATTTCCCACGGTTATGGCATGTGCCATCCATTGCCACATCTTTACGAAGCCTCCGCCAGAATTGTGGAACCTGCTTTGACGCGTTGCCCCGCCTTGACTTGAAGGCGCACTTGGGATGGCAGCAACACCTCCATCCGCGAGCCGAAATAAATAAGCCCGAACCGTTCTCCGGCCAGGAGTTGCTGTCCTTCGCTCAGCCGACACGAAATCCTTCGCGCCAGCATCCCCGCGACTTGTATCCAGGTTACGCCGCCGAAATCCGCAGAGGCATCCACTCTGACGGATGCGTTTTCGCGGGTCGCCTCAGCCGCGGCGGCATGATGGAATCTCCCCTTGCGCCGCTCAATTGTCCGAACGACCCCCGTGATGGGACAGCGGTTGACATGAACATCAAACAGGGACATGAAGATCGCCACGCGCCCATGCGGCCTTCCATCCGCCGCTTCCTCGGCGAGAATCACTTTCCCGTCGCAGGGGGCCAAAACCAGGCCCGTGCCTTTCGGACTCCTCCGCGCCGGATCCCGAAAGAAAAATAGCAAAAACAAACCGAGAAGAAAGAGAATGCCGCCGCCAATCTGAAGAGCGGGAAATCGCAGAAGCCATCCGCCTCCAACGAAGAGCAAAACAAGACCCAGAAGCGGTAGAAGCAATCGAAAACCCTCGCGCGCAATTCCCATAGACCAAATCATCAGAAGGAGTTTGTCAGACGGCTATAGACTTCTCGATAGGATTCCACGATTTCGGCAGGATCATGGCCTTTCCGATCCATATCCAATCGTCGGTTCACGCGTTTGTCCCAGAAGCAACAAGTATCCAGCGAGATCTCGTCCCCGATATAGATCTGCTCCCCCTGTTTTCCGAACTCGATATGAAAACTCATGAGCGCGAATCCCCGCCGATCAAAAAAAGATTTCAGAATGGCATTGGCCTTGGATGCCAAGCGCGAGATGGTGCGCATTTCCTCGGGCTGAGCGTAGCCCAAGGCGAGGGCATGGTACTCGTTCACCATGGGAGAGCCCAGCGCATTATTTTTCAGATAGTATTCCAAAATGGGATAGGTCAAGGTCGTTCCCTCGGCCAGAGCGAAGGTTTTCGCCAGCTTCGCCGTGGCCATATTGTGTAGCACGACCTCCAGAGGGATCATGGTCAACTTCCGAACGATCATCTCGGCAGGGCCATAGTGTTCAATGAAGTGAGTGGGGACATGATGGCTCTCCAAATACCGGAAAAGGAAGCCGGCGATTCCGTTGTTGATCTCGCCCTTGCCTGCGATGGCCGTCCTATTCTCCTCCCGCGTATTCGGCACCTCGTCCTTAAATTTCTGAATGAGATAGTCCTCCCTATCCGTGGCGTATAGGCATTTTGTCCTTCCCTCACACAGTAGCTTTCGCTTTTCCAATGGCTCACCCGAGAAATTCAACGTCTCGACTTCTGCTCCTGCAACCGTTCTTCCGTCAATCCCGCCCGCTGATAGATCTTTCGGATTTTCTCGAAAGGAGGCCGGACATCCAACAGAGTCTGCAGTCTGCTTTCTCCCAAGACCTCCACGATTTCCAAATCACTTCGCACGGCCTGGCTGAAATGGCCTTGCCCTTGCCAAACCTTCTGGGCCGCCTTTTGAACATGCTCATACGCGCGCTCGCGCATCCATCCCGCATCCGTCAATGCCAGTAGCAAAGCCTCGGACGCTGCCAAACCCTTGGTCATTTCGAGATTCTGTTGCATCCGTTCCGCATCCACTTCCAGACCCTTCAATGTCCTCGTCAGAATATGTAGCATGTAATCCAGGGCAATCGTTGCGTCGGGCAGAACGACCCGCTCGGCAGACGAGTGAGAAATATCCCGTTCATGCCAAAGTGCGAGATTTTCCAGACCCACCAGCGCATACCCTCGCAATAGTCGCGCCATTCCGCACAGTCTCTCCGACAAAATCGGGTTGCGCTTGTGGGGCATGGCAGATGACCCCTTCTGACCTTTGCCAAAAGGCTCAAAGGCTTCCCCGACTTCGGTTCGTTGCAGATGTCGTATCTCCGTGGCGATCTTCTCGACACTTGCTCCGATGAGCGCCAAGACAAGCAACAGCTCGGCGTGCCGATCGCGCTGGATCACTTGCGTGGTCGCTTTGGCCGGCGCAAGTCCCAAGCGGGCACACATGGCCTCCTCCAGCTCCAGATCCGTGTGTCCAAAGACACCGACGGCTCCGGAGCATTTCCCGACGGCAAGGCGTTCTCGGGCAGATGCAAGGCGAGCTTCATGGCGCAAGAATTCCTGATCCCAAACCAGCCAACGCATTCCGAAGGTGGTCGCTTCGGCATGAATTCCATGCGTGCGCGCCATGCAAGGAGTATCGCGGAATTCCAGGGCGCGGCGGCAAAGCACGCGGCGAAGTGCTCGCAAATCCTCCTGCAATACTTCGATTGCCTTGGCCAATTGCAGGGCCAAGCCCGTGTCCAGAACATCCGAAGAGGTCAGACCCCGATGGATGTGCCGCGATGCCGGCCCGACATGCTCCGAGATCACGCTCAGAAACGCCACGACATCGTGCTGAACCGTCTCTTCCACGCGCGCAATCTCTTCGGGCGAAAAGCGGGCTCGCGCGCGAATCACCTCCAAATCCGGAAGGGGCACCTCGCCTCGCTCGGCGCGCACTTCCAAGACGGCCAGTTCCACGCGCCACCACGTCTCAAAACGCGCCTGGTCCGACCAAATGGCGGCCATGTCAGGCCGGGTATATCTGGGGATCAAAGCAATGAGATCCTTCTAAGCTCAGCCGCTGCGGCTGGGGAGTTCCTCGAGTTTGACGATCACTTCGAGAGTCTTGCCATCGCGAAAGATTCCAAAAGTGAGTCTGTCGCCGACTCGCAGATCCGCATTATCCAAGAAATCGCGCGCTGCCCGTGCATTTTGAATTTTCCGGCCATTGATTCCCAGAATCACATCCGCCGGTTCAATTCCGGCTTTGCCGGCCGGACTGCTCGGCTCGACTTTCGAGACGACGATCCCCTCGGCGGAACTGAGCCCGAGGGAAATCGCCATCATGCGGTTCAGGTCAATGGCCACGACCCCGAGCCAATAGTTCCGGTTGACCCCACCCTTCATCAGCTCATCGATCAAGGAACGAATGCGGGCAGATGGGATCGCAAAGCCGATACCGAGGGATCCGCCGCTCTCGGTGAAAATCATCGTGTTCATCCCGATGGCCTGTCCCAGCGCGTTGACCAGTGGGCCACCGGAATTGCCGCGATTGATCGAAGCATCCGTTTGAATCATGTCACTATAGATGCGTCCCTCTTCGTTGCGGTCAAAATCGCGATGCAAGGCCGAGATGACGCCGACCGTCACCGAAGGTTGGTCATTGACCGCAAACAGTCCATAGGGATTCCCGATGGCCACCACCCACTCGCCGGTGATGCAATCGTCGGAATCCCCCCACTCAATATAGGGCAAGTTTCGGTCGTCTATTTTGAGCAGAGCCACATCCACCAGAGGATCCGTTCCGACGATTCGGGCCGTGTATCTCTTTGCGGAAGTCGTCGTGACCACCACTTCAATAGCCTCATGAACCACATGCTCGTTGGTTACGATGTAGCCGTCGGGCGAAATGAAAAATCCCGAGCCCAGATTCTCGACCTTCTGTCGGAAGACGCGCGGAGGAAGCCCGAAAGAGAACGCACGGAAAAACGGATCGTCAAGAAAGGGACTTTGAGAGACAACCTCGCGCACCTGAATCACATTGATCCCCGCTACCGCATCGGCGGTGCGCGCAATCGCTTGCGTAACGGCATTCTGCCGGGACGATTCGATCTCCGGCTGCAAAGGAGCCGTCGTCGAGGCAATCGATATGGCATGTTCGCCGGTGTCCGACACAGTGCCCCGGATGGACGCCGCTTCAAAGGCGGCAGCCTGAAGCCGCAAGGCCTCTATCTCCTGATGGATGACCCGATCTCGACGATAGAGGACTACTCCTGCGGTTCCAATCAGAAGACCAATAAGAAAATAGGACAGTATCCTTGCCATCTTCGCCCCATGATTCCTCAGTTCCTATGAAAGGAACCAATGAATCCTCACGGACTGCTACCATCCATCGGGTCGAATCTTCTTCCAGTCCTCAAGGAACCGATGAATCCCCATATCCGTCAATGGGTGATGAATCAACTTCTCCAATACTTGCCAAGGAAGAGTCGCCACATGCGCCCCCGCCAGAGCGGCCTCGACCACATGGAGCGGATGGCGCAAACTGGCTGCAAGGCAATGGGTTTCGAAACCGTATCGCTCAAAAATCGCGACGATATCTCGAATCAGATCCATTCCAAAATGGCTGATGTCATCCAGCCTGCCGATAAACGGGCTGACATACGCCGCTCCCGCCTTCGCCGCCAAGAGTGCCTGTGCGGGATTGAATATCAGGGTCATGTTCACGGCAATATTCTCTGTGCTGAGCTTCTTGCAGACCTGGAGACCGGCTATGGTCATGGGGACTTTGATCACCATGTGCGGACTGATGGCCGCCAGTTCATGAGCTTGCTCGAGCATCCCCTCCGGCTCCAAGCTGATGACCTCGCCGGAGACGGGCCCCTGCACAAGATCACAGATTTGCTTCAGGTGAGCCCGAAAATCCGACGCACCGGCTTTCGACATCAGCGTTGGATTTGTGGTCACTCCGTCGAGAATCCCCCATGAGACCGCTTGCTCAATTTCGGCAAGATTTGCCGTATCAAGAAAGATCTTCATAAGCCTTCACGAAATGGATGATTTTCTCTTCATGTTTTTGCGTTCGATGGTTCTGTCCAGGGCGTATAGCCGACTTCAACCAGCGTCAATCCCTGCGGCGGCGCAAGAGGCCCCGCCCGGGCGACGGATTTCGCTTCGAGAATGCCGGACATTGATTTGGAAGGAAATCTTCCCCGGCCGACCTCGAGCAAGGTTCCGACAATGAGCCTCACCATTCCTCGCAGAAATCTATCGGCGACAATATCAAGTGTTCTTACTCCTTGCTGTTCTTCCCAACGCGCTTGATAGACTTCGCAATGCGTGGTCTCCGTATCGGAGCCGGAAAGGCAAAAGGAGGCAAAATCGTGGCGGCCCAACAGATGTGGTGTCGCTTCGAGGACAAAGGTGAAGTCGTAACCGAAACGCGGATACCAAAGGAATCGCCGCCAAAGAGCCGAAGGCTGGGTAGCCAGGATGTATTTGTATCGCCGCCAACGCGCTCCAAAACGGGCATGAAAGTCCGATGGAACGACCGCCATGCTCTTAATATGGATGTCTTTGGGCAGAAGCGCATTGAGTGCTCTCTGCACGGTTTCAACGGGTCGGAAGTTGTGCGTGCGAAAATGAGCCACCTGCCCGGTCGCATGCACCCCTGCATCCGTTCGGCCGGCGGCAACAGCGACGACCGGCTCCTCAAAGAGCTTCGCCAAGGCGCTTTCCAGCTCCCCCTGGACGGTTCGCCCGGCCTTCTGAATCTGCCAGCCCTTGAAATCGGTTCCGTCATACTCGACTTCCAAACGGTATGACATTTGCTTGGTCGTCACGATTGCGGGAAAGCATGACCTATGAGAGTGCAAGTGCCAGAGCCATGGTTCCCACGGCCAGAATCAGCACAATAAGATCCAGCGCTCGGAAATGCGTTTCCGTATAGGATGAGCGGGTCACGCCGATGGCAAAACCACGCGCTTCCATGGCCACGGCCAGCGCATCCGCATGCCGGAACGCCCCGATGAAAAGGGGAACGAGAATCACCGGCAACTGGCGAATTCTGCCTACCCAGCCTTGGGCCAAGCCCCGGGCCTGCCGGGCCAGAAGCAATCGATTCGCTTCAGTTTCCAAGGTCGGGATCAGACGAAGCGCAATACCCAACACAAGTTCGGTTTCACCGACCGGCAGCCGGAGGCGGCGAAGCGGCGAGAAAAGCCTGCCGAGCGCGCGCGCATATTCTTCCGTGCTGCCCAAAGCCAAGATGACGCGAGATACAAGTACAAAGAGGATAAAGCGGACGGCGAAAAACGCTCCTCGAGAAAGCCCGGCTACCGTTAAGGGCAGAAGCGTCGAACGCACCAGATTCCCTTCCGCCGGCGCAGTCGTCAATGCATGGATGAAAACTGTCACGAACAGAAGCGGGCAAAATCCGGCCAAGCCCACAAGCGTCGAGCGAACAGGCAATCGGGCAAGGATGGCCATGAGAAGGATGGCAGCGACGATCGGCACCAGGCCGAGCATCTCGTCGACAAGCAACAACCCTGAGATGAAGATGGCGGCCACGGCGAGTTTTGTCCGTGGTTCAAGCATCGAAAAAGACGACATACTCACTGAAATGGGATGACTCCGACCTAATGAGATTTCCCCGAGCGAATAATACTGAGAAAATTCCAGATAGTCAAGTTATCTCTATTTTGTTCATCTGTGCGCCGAGGCCTTTCTCTGAGATGAAGTTCTCGACCTCAAAGGCCCCCAAAAAAGCCGCTTAACCCTATGTTGGACCGATTCTGTGGAGACAAAGTTTTTTCAATTTTTGGTGTTTTTTTCTTGACTTTCAGCTTTTCATTGCTTTACTTATAGAAAGTCCTATGAAGCTCCCTATGCAATGGGAACCCGTTGAGATGCCAGGAGAAGGGCGCAAAATCTCTAACCTTCGATAAACATTATATTTACAGGAAACATAGGCTGGCCTGGATTGGCTCTACAGCCCATTCGGGTCGCCAGAAGGTTCGACAAACCACAAAATGATGGAGAGGTTAACCATGAGGAAAAGAGGAATCATCTTCCTAACTGTGGCTCTCGGAATCGGTCTTGTGCTCGCGATCTCGGGCTGGGCACTTCCGAATTCCAAGGCCCATCTCTGGGACCACGAAAAGGCCGTTCGTTTGCCCTGCAAAGCAAGCGGACACCTTGACCAGAACGCCATCCAGTATCGGTATGTAAAGACAACGGACTATGGCCACACTTGGTCTGACATCCTGCAGGCAGGCGACCTGTCCGACATGGAGGGCTGGAACTCTGAGTCATACGACTTTGGGTCTCTCTGCGATGACCAGAACAACCTGCATTTCATGGGTGTACTTAACGCATTCGCGAATGCAGCCGACAACGGGATCTACGATGTGCACACGACGGACGGGGGAACGACTTGGGTAAGGACCCTAATCGCCGCCGAGGGCAGCAACACCTTCACATGGGCTAATGGAGCCATTGATCCTTCCGGCAATCTCTATTGCCTCATTTGGGGTACGGATGCCAGCGAGAATGTGACCTTTTGGGCATCGAAGTCCACCAACCACGGCGTTGCCTGGAGTGCACCCGTCGTGATGGCCACCGAGCCGACCTTGCATGAAACGGCTCAGTACCCGCACCTGGCCGAGAAGGCAAGCGCCGATTATATCTTTTTCATGTTCCAGGATGCCGATGTCAACCGGAACCAGTATTGCGCACGTTTCTCCACTTCGATGACGGGTGCGGCGAGCATCGTCAGCCTGATGGACTACTCGGGAACTGAATACAGCTATTACATCGGCGCCTGCATGCCCATTGCCTATGATCCGACCAACAACGCTCTCTTCTGCTGTTTCCGCAACTCCAATGTATCGGCAACGGCCGTCTATCTGTCGCAGGATCAGGGAGCGACTTTCGGCGGCGTGACGATCGCCGGCGCACAGCGCTATCCGAATGTGGCGGCGGATCCGGCTGGTCAGATGCCTTGGGTATTTTCCAATCTCGGTGTCCCCACAACGGGTACGTACCATAAGAACTGGTATGCCTACGATGAGCTCGGCTATAACGGGGGCTCGTGGACGCCCCAAGTTTTTCTCGACTCTCTGCTGTATGACGGCACGCGAGACCTCCTCTATGTCCACCAGGGCTATTTTGTTGAGACCAATGCCATCAGTATGTGCAATGTCTGGGGCCAGTTCACCCCGGAAGGCTGCTTGGTGGACTACTCGGCTGACGGCGGACAGACTTGGGCCGGCGGCTGGAAGGTGTGGGATTTTCTTGACGACGGCCTGATGGGCGGGTATATTGAACAGTGCCAACTGGATGGTGGAACAGGCGGCGTGGCTTATATCACCTTCTGCGGCCAGTATGGCGAGACGGACTTCGACGGCCCATCCATTTTTGAGCAGACTCTAATTACGCCTGCCACTTCTCTAGGCCCCTATGTCGTGAGTTCGGAATTCACCGATTTCACGGGCGTTGATTATGAGGGAGGTAGCGTCTGGGTGAATTGGATTTGCTACTCGCATGGCGCCGAGTGGAACTATGCGGATCCTGACAGCTATTCCTGGACGGATCCCACGACGTTCTCCGGGACTTACTACTTCACTATTCCGGATACTCATGCGGACGGAAATCAGGTGGCCGACGGCGACACCATTTACTTCTATTGCGACGCCTACGATGTTCTCGGGAACTATGCGTATCACTGGGACCAGTGGGTCAGAGCGGGCCACGAATGGGCGACGATCAGAGAGTATCCACATCCTGCACAGCCGACGGTCTTTACGCTTCAAGGAAATTTCCCGAACCCGTTCAATCCCACGACCACGATCAAGTTTGACATGGCCACACCAGCCCGCATGCAGCTGAAGGTTTTCAACACACTTGGGCAGGAATTAGCCACTTTGGT
>JAZDIW010000095.1:0-5290 GCA_043804575.1 bacterium | reverse complement strand
CGCTCTGGGGAGGGCGAGGACTCTTGGGCGTACGGAAGGAATGGTGAAAATTCTCTCGGACCCGGCTTCGGGACTTGTATTGGGAGTCGGAATGGTGGGGCTTCATGCATCGGAACTCATCAGCGAGGCCACACTGGCCCTCGAAATGGGAGCGACGCTCGAAGACTTACTCGTGACCATTCACCCTCATCCGACTCTTTCGGAAGCGATTATGGAGGCCGCCGAGGTTGCCGCCGGAATGCCCGTTCATATCCTTCCGCCGAAGAAAGGCTGATGCAAGATAGAGGACCAGGTCATCTCCTCAAAAATCCATGCTATTGGCAGAATCAGACATCCGCAGCTACGATTACGACGACGACATGATTCAGGCACTTTGTGACGATAGACGGCCTCGGTGGCGCGTCTATCATCTTCATCGTCCCATCGTCGTTCTTGGAAGAGGAAGCAATCCTTGCACCGAGCTTCATCTGGACGCTTGCAAGGAAGACGGGATTCCGCTTTTTCGCCGTCAAGGAGGCGGATGCGCCGTCATCGTTGACCCCGGCAATGTCATCGTCTCGGTCGTCTTGCCGATGAATGGAATCGCAGGTCACCGCCCATATTTCGACCGATTGTCCGAGTGGCTGCTCGACGGGCTGCGAAAGATCGGCTTTGCAGATGTTCACCGAGCAGGGATTTCAGATCTTGCGATTCAGGATAGGAAAGTGGCGGGCTCGTGCATCTATTGCTCGCGCGATCTTCTCTATTTTTCGGCGACGCTGCTCGTAGCGCCCCGAGTGGAATTCATGGAGCGCTATCTCAAGCATCCCCTACGAGAGCCGGACTACCGGCGAGGGCGGACGCATTCGGACTTCGTCGGCATGTTGAGTGACGGAAAGAGCGAGGGAGAGGTGGAGAAGTTCACTGCTGCATTGAGGGAAGCTTTGCGTCAGACACTGCCTGGAAAATTCCTGAGCAGTCATGAAACGGCTTGTCAGCAGCAGACCGAAGGGCAGGTTTTAGCGAATGCTCAAATGGAATAGAAGACGGAGCCGACGATGGATAATCCAATTTTGAGCTTGCTTCGTGCCCGCAAGGCGACGCGCGCCATTTCACAGGAATCCTTGCCGGAGAATGTCATCGCCGAGCTCATCGAAGCGGTTCGACTGACACCCTCCTGCTACAACAATCAGCCGTGGCGATTCCTCTTTCTCGAAAGTCCCGATGCTTTGGCGAAGGGACACGAAGCTCTCTCTTCGGGCAATCGTGTTTGGGCTTCGCGAGCACCTCTGCTTGTCGTCGGCTATTCGCGGCGTGATGACGATTGCGTGCTGCCGGACGGTCGAGCCTATCACGAGTTCGACCTTGGCTTGTCGGTAATGAATCTGATGCTCGCAGCAACGCATCACGATTTGGTAGCCAGACCGATGGCCGGATTTGAGCCGGAGAAAATTAAGCAGCTTTTCGAGCTTGATGCGGACGCAGAGCCTCTTGTGATGATAGCCATTGGACGGCCATCGGACGACGAGAGCCACCTGCCCGACCGCTACAAAGACATGGACAAGAAACCTCGCCAGCGCAAAGAAGTTTTGGAGATTGTGAAGAGACTTTAGGCCTTGAGCGAGTGAAATAGGTCGGTTGAGGGGAATTTGGAAGGACTACTCGGCAGCGTCGGGTAGTTTTTTTTAAGGTAAGGGTGAAGGGAAATCCGGCCTCAGCATATGGCGCGGATTGAGGATGTCATCGGCCTCTTTTTCGGAAAGAATTCCTTCCTCCAGCACAAGCTCCCGAATGGTTTTTTGCTCTCGAAAGGCTCTCTGAGCAATCTGTGCCACCTTGTCATAGCCGATTTTCCGCGCCAGCGGAGTCACAAGCGCAAGGCTCTTCTCGACCCAGTCTTCGCATTTGGCGGCGTTTGCTTCGATACCCGCGACACACCTCTCATCGAGCAATCCGATTCCGCGCGTGAGGATTTCTATCGAGAAGAGAACATTGTGCGCCATCATCGGCATCATGATATTGAGCTCCAAAGGAGCATTCTGCCCGCCAATCGTCACCGTCATGTGACATCCCATCACTTGCGCCGCAACTTGCATCACCATCTCGAGAATCACGGGATTCACTTTCCCGGGCATAATCGAACTTCCCGGCTGCAACGCCGGCAGCGTGATTTCGGCCAGTCCCGCGCGAGGGCCGCTGGATAGAAGACGCATGTCATTTGCGATTTTCATCAGGCTCACCGCGAGCGTGTTCAGCGCCCCCATCAATTCCACCAAAGCATCGCGGTTCGCCATCGCCTCAAACCGATTTGGTGCTTCCTTGAACGCAATACCTGTCCGCTCTCGGATTTTTTGAATCACCCGAGGCGCAAATTCCGGATGCGCGTTCAGTCCGGTGCCAACCGCCGTCCCGCCGAGAGCCAATTCCTCCAAATCGCCGAAAGTTCTCTCGATTCTTCGGATGGCATGTTCCATTTGCGAGGCATATCTGGAGAATTCCTGCCCCAAAGTCATGGGAACGGCATCCTGCAAATGCGTCCTCCCAATCTTCAGGACATCCTTGAACTCGTTGCTCTTTCGCTCAAGACTTGCATGAAGCTGCCTCGGTTTTTCAATTAGGTCACTTAGCTGTTGGCGAACGGCAATATGAATCGCCGTCGGAAATACATCATTAGTAGATTGCCCCAAGTTCACATGGTCGTTGGGATGAACAGGCCTTTTGCTTCCCAATGGAGAACCCAATAGCTCATTGGCTCGATTGGCAATGACCTCGTTGGCATTCATGTTCGTGGAAGTTCCCGAGCCCGTTTGGAACACATCCACGGGGAAATGGTCATTCCACTTGCCTTGAAAAACCTCCTCGGCGGCCTGCACGACGGCTTCGGCAATGCGAGGTTCGAGCCATCCCAAATCGCGGTTCACTTCCGCCGCATATTTCTTGATAAGTCCGAGGGCCGCTATGATAGGCGACGGCATGCGCAAACCTGACACGGCGAAATTATCCACTGCACGCTGAGTCTGCGCCCCCCAGTAGGCCCAACTCGGCACCTCGACCTCGCCCATCGTGTCACTTTCAACTCGGAAACGGTCCATGTTCCTTTTCAAAACAAATCCGAAATAGTTCTGTAATTGTCTGTTGCAAGCGCTGCGCTGCACATCGACTTCAGCAACTCGTCACGGTTCAATTCGGAAGGTGTCGTAGATGTGGGTGAGCTTTCGTCGTAGCTCCTTATTGTGGTAGTCGTTTTGGCGGGAGTGAGGAAGGTAGGTCCACTGCGAGCTCTGCTTGCTCAGCGCCTCATGCAATTCCCATTTATGCTCAAACGAGAGCCCGGCGACGCGACGGACGGCTTCCATCTGCCAAGGAGTCAGCCAGCCCTCGTCCACCTTACTTAGCTGGGCCTCCGCAATGAAGAAGCTGTCTTTTTCGGCAAGGGAAAGCAGTCTCTCCACGGCAGTTCGGGACAGCGCCTTCTTGGCTTTCAGGGCCGCTTTGAATTGGATTGCTGATGGGTACTCCACGCCCTTGAAATCCGCCAAGTTTTCCACAGGGAACTTTTCGCGCTCCAGCTTTTCCCACACGGCTGCAGTAATGGCAAACGGCACCGGCCGATGCACCTTGAGCTCAAATACATTTTGCACGAAGAAGAGAGCGACGAAAGAAAGGATACCGGCAACAATCGGCGTCGCGATCCAACTGGCGGCAATTCCCCCGAGCACGCGATAGCGGATGCCTCTGCCGCCCTTGACCAAGGCAATGCCCAACACGCCGCCAATCACGGCCTGAGAACTCGAAACCGGCACCAGTGGGATGGGAGGCAATCCCTGGCGAATCAGCCAACTCTCGAGGCTTTGGGACGCGAAGAGAAAGAGCACAATGCCATGCGCGAGCACAACAATCAGGGCCGTGATAGGTGTCAGCTTCACCAAATCGTTGCCGACGGTCATCATCACTCGGTGGGAATAGGTGAAGACGCCCAGAGCGATCGCCAATCCTCCTAAGAGAAAGAGAAATTGAGCGCTCGAGAATTGAATCGCGCCGGCGAGGGTGACGGATCCAAAAGGATAGGCGGGGACAAAAACGCCGATCACATTGGCGATGTTGTTCGCTCCGAGCGAGTAGGCTCCAAAGGCCCCCACGAGAACGAGCCCCGCCCGCGTTAAGGCATCCATCCTAAGAAGATGAATCTTGCCTTTCTGAAGTCCCCACCGAAAGAGAAGGTAAAAGGCTGCCGAGAGACCCGCCGAGAGAATGGGGCAGACGACCCAAGTGGCAAAGATCTTGAGTAAGGACTCATAATTCGTCAGCGTTCCCGCGAAATAGTTCCACCCGATGATCGCACCGACAATGGCCTGAGAGGTGGATACGGGAAATCCTAGTTTCGTCATCCAATAGACGGTGATGCCGGCAAAGAGAGTCGCGGTGAAGGCGCCGCCCAGAGCGTTGATGGAACCCAATTCGCCCAAGGTTTTTGTCGCCCCCCCGCCGGAGAAGACGGCTCCTAACACAACAAAAATGCTGCAGATAATCGCCGCCGTCCGGAAACGAACCATACGCGTCGCGACGGCTGTGCCGAACACATTGGCCCCGTCATTCGCGCCCAGAGACCATCCAAAGAATAGTCCGCTCGATAGAAGCAACAGAAGCATGCAAATCTTCCAGCCAAACTCACATGGAACGCTTAATCGTCGAGATCGCTAATCGGTCAGCCACATCCTCCGCCCTGTCCGATAGATAGCCGATATGGTGTGTGATATATCTCAAATGATTCTTCTGGCTCAGATCAATATTCGTGCCGAAAATCTTGCGCCGGAGTTTCTCCGCAATTCGGTCGGCTTCCTTCTCGTAGAACATCACCTTGTGGAGATGGTCTTTGACCGCGTGAATATCCCGGAAAAAAGCCCGCGTGGCCATCACCAGCGCTTCCACCGCTTCCACACCACAATCTGCAAGTTCCGCATAATCCTGCTTGAGCTCGGGCAGAATCGCGGGTCTCTCGATGGAGAATTCCAAGAGGGTTTGCTTGGCCGTGTTCGTGATGCTGTCGATACTCTCGAGCAGTCCCAACACATCTCCTCGGGACTCGGGGATCAGGGTATTCGCATAGAGCTGCATCTCGATTTCCCGCCGCAGGTCATCGCCGCGACGCTCGAGGTCGTTGACCTGTTTCCGCCGTTCTTCAAATTCATCGAGACGCTCTTCCAAGTAGAACTTGATGGCTTCTTTGAACAAAAGCCCGGATTCACTGACGATACTCAGGAACTCATCCACCTGAGTCTCGAGTACTCTGGTTTTCTGAAAGAGACGCACC
>JAZDIW010000094.1:0-12261 GCA_043804575.1 bacterium | reverse complement strand
CTCTCGCGGTGGTGTTCGTTCGGGCTGCGGTGCTGCTGACACTCGCGAAGGTGGCGGTGTAGGGGGATTCACAATCGCACTGCCTCCCTCCGTGGATGCCGTTACATTGTAGAAATATTTCCCATTCGGCAGCGTCGTCGCGTTCACATCGGTGTAGGTTGTGTCCGTTGCCATGCCGATTAGGTCGCCGGGGCCGGGGATGAACATCGGATCTAACGAGCGATAGATTTTGTAGGAGTTGGCACCCGCAATCGGCTCCCAATAGAGGATGACATCGGGCTGTGCTTGCAGGATAACCAGCGCCTGAATCGGGCTCAAAGGCGAGACCGCAAAAGTCGGATTCAGGAAGCCTGCATAGAGCACAAAATCTGCGCTCGTTTGAGCACCAATCGGCGTGGGTTGACCGTAGGCGCTGACAAGCCGGAAATCCGCTGAGCTGCTGGGCGCTCCACCCGCATCAAGAACTTGCTTCGTGATGCGGAAGTCTTCGCTGGAAGATTGCGCGAAAAGCAAAGCGGGCATCAGCGCAATGAGTAGAAATGTCTTTTTCATTGCGCTATCTCCTTTAGACTTTCTTTGTGAGTCTTCGGCATGAAAGCCGCCGAGGCCGCTTTGCCGCTATTTGAATCCTGCTGCTTTGAGGCCATTTGTTCGACGACGCGCCGCAGGTCGCCTAATTCCTTCTTCAATTGCTCATTCTCTTTCTGCAACTGCTGAATCGCCGCCAGAGCAATGCCATCGGGATCAATCATGGAGATAGTCAATGAATCATCGCCGACATGGAACAGCTTCCAGAAATCCTGCGCCATTGGACCGATGTGTTCGATAGATGGATCCTGTGACTTGTAGCTCCATTGCTTGATCGGAAGCTGGGAAACTTTCTCCAATACACTTTTTGTATCCACCAACCGGATGTTGCGCTTCTTGGTGCTATCGGAAACCGACTGCCATGTGCCGGAACCTGCCGCGAGATAGGATCCGGTGGTCATGGCTGCGTTGGAGTAGAAGTAGACACCTCCGGACGCCCGGGCGACAAAGCGGTTGTCGTTGTTGGCACTGACATCAGCATCCGTGGCGTCGCCCCAGACGAAACAGCCTTGATTATTGGCCTTGGCCCGGCGGCCGGCCGCGAAGGAATAGTTGCCTGCGGCGGTGTTCTGGGAGCCGCCGGGAACTGCGGCATAGCCACCGCTGGCGATGTTGTAGCCGCCGCCGTTCACCGTGGCGAAGCCGCTGGCAGCATTGTTGACACCGCCGCCGCCCACTGTAGTATATTCACCGCTGGCGATGTTGGCGAGTCCGCCCCCGATAGTCGAATACTGGCCGAGGGCGGAGTTTGAATCAGAACGGGAAGGCCCACCCCCACCCGATACGACAGAATACTCGCCGCGAGCCGAATTGTGTTGGCCGCCACCTACCGAGGCACGATGGCCACTGGCAGTGTTGTCATAACCGCCGCCTACCGTGGCCCAGAGACCGGGAGCATAGTTTCCACTTCCGCCGCCAATAGCCGAATAACTGCCGATAGCGGAATTGGAATCGGCAAGAGATGAGCCGCCTCCGCCCCCCACAAAAGAGAATTGGCCGCGGGCGCGGTTACGGTTGCCGCCAAACACCCCGGCACTGGTGCCGCTGGCAATATTGTAAGCACCCCCACCTACCGTGGACCAAGGGCCGCTGGCAATATCGCCCATGCCGCCACTGACAGTTCCCCAATAGCCGGCTTGATTCGAATCGGCAGTAGTTGAGCCACCTCCACCCGCGACGACGCTATAGTCGCCTCGGGCATAATTGAAGTGGCCACCACCAACGGCGGCGAAGTAGCCACCGGCGATGTTGCTTGCGCCGCCGCTCACGGTGGTGTATTGGGAAGTCGCCGCGTTCAACTTACCCCCGCCGACCGTGGCAAAGTTGCCGGAAGCGGTATCGTATACGCCGGCAACAAAAGCGTCAGCTCCTGAATTTGAGTTGCCTGTGCCAATGTTGGCTTTGCCCGTGATGTTCACATTGCCTGAAATCGTTCCTCCACTCGCTCCGTCCACCGTGCCCACGCGATAAGAATAGCCGACGGACACGATTCGTGAGCGGGGCGTCATTTCCGAGTTGTTCCCGACCTTAATGCCGAGTCACACTTGAGCATTGTTAAAGACATTGTTGTCAAGAGCGGTGACTTGCCCAAGGCGGACATTGAAGAGACCCTTCGCAGCACTCACCGAAGGACGAGTTTCCGTCCACAGCAGACTTCCTGCGGTGGAATCGGTGTAGAGTTTGAAGGTCATGGCTACCGTGGTGTCCAGCGGATTACCGTCGGTGTCCGTCAAGTAGCCTTGATAATTGAGTTGCTGCGGCACTGCGGCAAACAAGATGGCTGACAAGGTGGTCAAAACCACCGGCAGTGAAAACATGGCGTATTTCATGGGAACAGTCCTTCCAAAAGTATTCATGACCCATAGATCAGGCGTCTCAAGCCGATTTATCCTTTGAATATAAGCCTTTCCCAAAGAACTGTCAATGAAAATCTACATTTCCCTGCAACTATTTTTCAACGGATAGCGTAGAGAAACCAACTTCTATTCTTCAGTTTAACAAGGTATTGGAGTGTCCGGGAACGCCAAAAGACTGGAGACCCTCCGCGAATGGTGCGCGGATGCGCCTCGCAGACTGTGCGTGGTTGTCAGCGATGCATTGTGACGGTTGTTTGTGCGTCGGAAGATTGTCGGGAAAGGCTATCGGAGGGAGAGATAGAGGATTTTGGAGCCACCGGTCGGATTCGAACCGACGACCTGCTGATTACGAATCAGCTGCTCTACCAGCTGAGCTACGGTGGCAACTTCTAAACACCGTGTATTTTACGAAAATTCACACAGATTGTCAATTGACTTTTCGTCTCACATGAAATCGCGGGAGAATCTCTATTCGCCGCTTTTTAGGTGACGAGCAGCCAGGCGAGCGCGGTAGTCGTAAAGATCCAGCCAATACTTATCATCCGTGACGGGAGGAACAGCGTCGCCAATATCGAGCGCATGGGTAAGGGCCAAATTCACTTTGTGTTCGAGCTCCGTGGGAATCACTTCTTTGAAACGAGCTGAATCGGGAACATTATTCAACGCTTGGCCGGCGACGATGAAAACATTTTCGGGAATGGTCGTATTGGCTTCTCCATAAGCGCGCACCTCAGGAAAGACATGGCGCAGGCTTGTGAGAATCCCTGCCAAAGGTTTCCGTCCGTCCGCTGCCGTGGCACAGATGTAGTTCATCACGAGAATCCCGTCGTCATCCAAACGATCTTTGCATGCCGCGAAGGCTTCCAATGTCGACAGATGGAAAGGCGGCGCATCCGCGCTGAAGGCATCCAAGACAATCGCGCCGTATTTTTCCGTCGTGCGATTCAGAAAGAGCCGGGCATCTTCAACGACAATTTTGCCGCGAAATTTTTCAAGCCCCATATATTTGCGCGCCAGCTCCACGACGACAGGATCAATATCCACCGCCGTTACCTCAAAGCCCTGCCGCTCGAGAAAGATAGGAATCGCACCGCCGCCCAAGCCAATAACGAGCACTTTGCGGCTCTGGCCACGAAACGAGTTGACAAGCCGAACCAGTCCGTGTGTATAGTGAACATAGGATATTTGATCCTTTTGCTTCATCAGGGACTGCAACGCGCCGTTTAGGAACATCGCCCGCAAGTCACCAAGCTCGGCAATTCCGACTTGGCCATAATTGCTCTCTTTGATGATGAGCGTCGGAACAGGATTCTTTCCGTAATAGATTGGCGGTTCGGGATACATGACGCCGAGAATGAAGAGGATAAGAAGGACGACTCCCGGAATCAGAGGAGGTTCCTTTTTTCGATAGCCCCAAAGAGCAGTTAGATAGGCCAAAGCCATCATGCAGAAGCCCGAGGCAAGAAACAGGAATTTGATCCCGAGCCACGGAATCAGCCAGAAACCTGTAAGGATAGCGCCGACGAGGCTACCTGCAGTCGAAACGGCAGCGACGGTACCTGCGATGTTGCCCGCTTCTTCGGTTTTTCGGATTCGCAAGCGCACGGCAAAGGGATTCACCATGCCCAAGCCGGTCAGTGGAGGAAGCACCAAGAATGCTCCGGCCACAAGCGCACCTAATCGAGGGCCGAGAGCTTGAAGCCGATACATGAGTCCCGCTTGAAACGGCGCAAGAATAAGAATCCAAGCGGCGATTCCGAGGAAGACGAAAAAGAGCGTGCGCGCAGAAGGCCATCGGTCGGCAATTCGTCCGCCTATCCGATAGCCGACGGCCAAACCCAATAGCGTGATGGTAATCAGTGCCGACCAGACATAGAGCCCCTGTCCAAAAGCCGGAGCAAGTTGGCGCGCCCCACCGAGCTCCAGAATCATTACGACGGCACCGCAAAGGAACACGACCAAATACAAGACCCAGCGTGGCAAGGGAGCGCCGGGTGAAAATTCATTTCTGGAGTTCATAGTGAGCGATTGACAATTTGAAGGTTCTAAGAAAAATGGATGAGGTTCTGACCGCGAAATAGGGTAGGAACGAAGGCCATCAATCTGAAATCATGCCTCAGGATTCCGCTTCAAAAACATCCTTGGGTGAGCCGCAGACGGGACAGACCCAATCGTCGGGCAATTCTTCAAAGGGTGTCCCCGGAGGAATGCCGCTTTCAGGGTCGCCCTTTTCCGGTTCGTAGAGATAGCCGCACACACTACAGCGATAGGACTTCATGATTTTTTGACTCCGCTTCACTTCGGAAATCGGAATTGGTTTTTGGTAGGTGGGGGCGTTTTTGGGTGTCTTTCCCCTCTTGACCTGCTGGTAATAGGTGTAGGTAAGCGGATTGCCTTTTTGCACAATTTCCGCTTGAACCACATCGGCAAGAAAGACCGTATGTGTTCCGGCGTCCACTTGGGCGAAAACTCGGGCATCGAATATCGAGAGAGCATTTTCCGTCACCAGCGGGCAGCCCGTGACACCTCCCTTGAAGGAGACCCGCGAGAGCTTGTCAATATCTCGTCCCGATTTGAAACCGAAGAGTCCGATGAAAGTCATCGGTGCATTTTCATCCAATACCGAGACGCCGAAGGCTCCGCTGCCTGCAATGAATCCGTGCGTGAAGTTGTTCTTGCTGATGCTGACGGCGATTCGCACGGGCTCGGCGGTCACTTGAACCACCGTGTTGGCGATTTGACCGTTCGACTTGCCGTCCAAGTGCGAGGTGACCACATAAAGCCCATAGGTCACACTCCAGAGAGCTTCGAGATTAAGCTCAGGCCCCATGATGTCTCTCAATTCATCCTCTTTCAAATGCCGCTTCCCAAAAGGTTTGCATGTTGACTGCCACGCGGTATCGGCTGTTGCCTTGAAGCCGTAGCGCCCAGCTTGCTGGGCCATGAAATCTCACAATAATGTCTCCCAATCCGGACGGTGTTATCTTCCTGAATTGCAATGGCGCATGTGGGTCGGATGCTCCTGCGGCATTAGGGCCCAGCAAGCTGGGCGCTACGCATTTGGCCTGTCTCTCCTCGTCTCCGAAAAGGGATTCGCATCCTGCCGAATCCTGAGTATCACTCAGCAAGCAAACACTCACCGCAGGGAAATCCTCGTTAGAATAAGCGCACAGAACATTCAGACAGTGGCGGTGTCACCCACTCGGTGCGAGACAACGAATATGTCTTCAGCAAAACGGCAATAGACTCTTCAGTAGTGAAGATCCGTTTCCACCTTCACTTTGCCGCGAAAGGTCCGGTAAATCCAGATGGTATAGCCAATCACAATGGGCATGCCAACGAGAGCGAGAATGAGCATCGTTCCAAGCGTGAGGGAAGACGACGAGGAATTCATGACGGTCAAGCTCCACTCGGGATTGCCCAAAGCCGGTACGAGGTTCGGGAAGAGATCCGCAGCGACGATCGCGCACAATCCGGCAATGGAGAGAGACGAAGCGAGAAACGCCTTGCCGTCACTTCCTTTCCTCCGGAAAATCGCAATCGCCAAAATCGTGACCAGCGCAAAGAGCGGAAGAATCCAAAGCACGGGCAGCGCCGCGTAGTTCCGGAGAAGCTGCGGCTGCGAGAGAATCGTCACGACGCCCGTCAAGACAAAGAGTACCAAATAGGCAAGCCACGCGTTTCGACCCCAGCGTTTCGCCCTCTCCGCGAGTTCACCTTCCGTTTTCAAGGCGAGATAAAGTGCTCCATGCGTGGCCAGCATCGCAAAACCCAGAAGTCCAATCAGAAGAGCATACGGATTCAGCAAATCAAAGAAGCTGCCGGTGAAGTTTTTGGATTCGTCCAGGGGCAAACCGCGTAAGATGTTTCCAACGGCGACGCCAAAGAGTAACGCAGGAAGGATGCTGCCGATAGAGAAAGCGATATCCCATGTGCTGCGCCAGCACGTGGATGGCCTTTTACTTCGGAATTCAATCGAGACGGCGCGGAAGATGAGAGCGAAGAGTACCAGCATCAGCGCCAAGTATAGGCCGCTGAAAACGGTGGCATACACATGCGGAAAAGCTGCGAAAAGGGCTCCACCACCGGTGAGCAGCCATACTTCATTGCCGTCCCAAACCGGCCCGATGGCATTCAGAGTCAAGCGGCGATGCTCGTCTTTCTTTGCAAAAAGATGCCAAATTCCCGCGCCCAAATCGAACCCATCGAGAATCGCATAGACCGTCAGAAGCAGGCCAATCAGGAAAAACCAAGTTACTTGGAGGGCGCTCATGCCGGTACCTCCTTTCCGGCAAGCGTCGCGCTCTCTTCTTCAGGCCCCTTTTTGATTTCATGGCGAAGCAGGAAGAGCCAGGCGGCGAAGAGCAGCGCGTAGATCACGGCGAACATAATAATAGAGAAGAGAATGTTGCCCGCCGAGACGGACGGCGAAACCGCATCTCGCGTTTTCAGAAGATGATACACAATCCACGGCTGGCGGCCCACTTCGGCGGAAATCCAGCCCAATTCGTTGGCGATGAAAGGCAGAGGAATGGACCAAAGCGCGAGCTTCAGAAAGAGCCTGTTCTCCCATATCCTCTTCTTCCAAAGAAGAAATATTCCATAGGCGGTGAGAAGAACGAAATAGACGCCGAGAGCCACCATCAGATGAAAAGGGTAAAAAGTGAGCGTCAAGGGCGGCCATTCGTCTTTCGGAAAATCTTTCAGACCCTTGACTTCGGCATCTAAATTTCCAAAGGCAAGCAGGCTGAGCATACCCGGCAACCGAATCGCAACATGCACCGTCTCATGGGCTCTGCTCGGAATCCCGAACACAAGAGCCGGGGCGCGAGTCTGTGTTTCAAAAATGCCTTCAAAAGCGGCCAGTTTCTCCGGCTGCGTGAAGGCCACTTGAATCGCATGAAAATGGCCGAGGCCAAGCTGAACAACGGAGGCGAAGAACCCAACAACCAACCCTAATCTCAGCGATTCTTTTGCGAACGGGATATGGCGCTTTTTCAAAAGATACCATGCGCTGATGCCCACCATGAAGAACGCGCCCGTGATGAGTGCGGCGTCCACCGTGTGAAGATAGCGTGGAATGGTCGAGGGATTGAAAACCGCGGCCCAGAAATTCGTTAGCTCGGCGCGGCCATTCACGATATGGAATCCCGCGGGAGTCTGCTGCCAGGAGTTGGCCACGATAATCCAGAAGGCCGAAAGCGTCGAGCCAACCGCCACCAGCAGCGCAGCCAGCCAATGAACTTTGACCGAGACTCGATTCCATCCCAGCAGGAGAACCGCCAGAAAACTCGATTCGAGGAAGAAGGCCAGAATGCCCTCCGCCGCCAAGGGCGCACCGAAAATGTCGCCGACAAAGCGCGAGTATTCCGACCAGTTCGTTCCGAATTGGAACTCCATCGTGATGCCCGTGGCGACCCCAACGACGAAGCAGAGGGCAAAGACCTTGATCCAGAAGTGCGCCATGCGCCGGTAGAACTCATCGCGAGTCTTCCGATATTTCGTCATGATCCACAGAATGAGCCAGGAAAGTCCAATAGTGACCGGCGGGAAGATGAAGTGGAAACCGATAGTCAGCGCGAATTGAAGTCGTGAAAGAAGAACGGGATCCATTCGCTTTTATCCTTGTGTTTTGCCCGCAGAGGTTTCTTCAGTCTTCAATTCATTCCAGGCTTGGAAGGCCCTGCGAAGGTGGGGAATGGTAATCGAACCGCCCACGACAAGACCGATGGCCAGCGCTTCCTCGAGCTCTTCATCGCGAATTCCTTCTTCATGGCATCGAATGAGGTGGTAGAGGATACAATCGTCGCAGCGCAGTGTCAACGACGCGACAAGTCCAATAAGCTCTTTTGTCTTTTTCGGCAGCGCGCCCTCATCATAGACCTGCCAGTCCAAATTGTAGAATCTCTTGATATTCGTTCGCGCATACTTCATCACGACTTGATTCAGTCGCTCTCGCTCCTGGTGGAATTCGGCAATTCGTTTGGCGGACATAGGGCGTGTCTCCTGCGGCGATTCGTGGACGGTTTTCAAGGAAGATTTTTTGCGGCAGTATTCACTGTCGGCCAAGCTCAGAAGGGAGCAAAGCCGCTTTCCGACCAGTAGCTCTCTTTCAAGGCTTCTTGCTGGCGCAAGAGGGCGCGATAGTGCCCCGTTTCCCATTCCACCAATTCCGTGTAAAAGGTCTGCACGAAGGCGTCCGAGGCGGCCTTCGCTTCTTCTTGGTAGAACTTGATGGACGAGAGCTCGAGTTGAATGCCGATGGAGAGTGCACTCATTTCATAGTGAGCTTCGCGCACGCGCGACTGAATCTGTTCGGAAAAGATGGGGCTCATGCCCGACAAATCCGTTCGATTTCCCAAGTGAACGCGGCTATCCGGTTTGCCCGTTTCGGACAGGGCCTTGTATTGCGTCCGTAGGAATTGCTGGTGGTCAAGCTCTTCGCGCGCCAGCGTCTCGAAGACTTCGCGCCCCTTGGGATCTTTCGTCGTGCGCGCCGCCATCATGTAGAAATGATACCCGTCGGCCTCCGCCTGAATCGCTTTGGCAATTCCCTCGGTCGTGCGCCTGACAGACTCGTCCATCTTCATGTCTCCTTCCGCTTCGTGCTCTGCGGTCTATCCCGCTTCGAGATTGAATTCGGGCATATCAAACCAGAATCCGATGCCCGAAACGGCGTCCATTTCGGCTTGGACAAGGGCCAAGTGCCCCTCCTCGATTTTCACAAACTCGGCGAACATCTGCTGGCCCTCATCGGACAATTCCGAAACCATGCGCTTGTAGAAATCTGCCGTTTCCGTTTCGACATCGCGTGCCCGATTCAGCATGTCGAGCTCCCTCTTCTGAGGCGAGCGCGTCATATGGCCTTTTAGCCGCTCGTATTCCTGAAAAATGGCGTCGCGCGATGGAAGGACCGTTCGCAAAGCCTCCACGGTGACTTTTCCTGTTTTCTCCCATTCATCCAACCGGGTCTTCAGGTAATTCAAGTGGTATTGTTCTTCGCTGGCGAGTACGGCAAAGACCCGCTTCCCCGTCTTGTCCGTCGCATTTCGAATCGCGTCGGCATAGAGTGTCCAGACGCGCGTCTCGTATACAATCGCCGTCTTAATGGCTTCCTCGATGGTCACAGTCTCCTCCGATTCTCTCTACGATGGATTCCCCTTGCCGAAATTTGCGGGGCGTGGTAAAGGTGGCGAGGCCAGATTCTCCGGGCAATCTCGACCCGCGAAAAGCTTGGCACCGTTTTCAATAAGGCATGCCCGTTGAGCGCCGTTGTCGGTCTCCAGACCGGCAATGGCGCCATTGCGGCTCTGGAGAGTCACAACGGCGCGACACGCAAACCTTTCTGAGAAAGGCACTGGCAGAGAGCGCGACCGCGCTTAGTCTTCGCCCTTTCGACTGCCGAGTTCGTGATCCAACATAACCAGGCCGCTGCCCGAGCTTCCAATGCGCTCGAGCATCTGAGCGATTTGCGAAGTGGATGCTTCCTCTTCGATCTGTTCATCTACGAACCAGTGGAGGACAGGACCCATGGCATGGTCGATCTCTTTGGTGGCCAGCTCAATCAGCGCGTGAATCTTCGATGTGATGAACTGCTCATGCTGGTAGGCTTCTTGAAAGGCCACCAAAGCGGAAGGCCACTCCTTTTTGGGTTTGGCAAGCGCCAGAAGTTCGATTCGTCCGCCGCGCTCCTGAATGTGGTCGAAGAACTTCATCGCGTGAGCGATTTCCTCTTGCGCTTGCACGCGCATCCAGTGAGCCATTCCGTCCAATCCCTGCGAATGAAAGTGTGCGGCCATCGCCAGATAGAGATAGGCCGATTCCAATTCGTGCTTGATTTGCTCGCAAAGAGCTTCTTGCATTTTCGCGCCAATCACAGCTTCACTCTCCTTTCCACAATCCGTGAATGTTGCAATATTCTCGCGCCGAAATCTTCTGGGCGACGATGTTGAAAGTCGCTTCGGGGACATCGCCGGGATTCAGGAATTGCCGGTAGGATTTTCCATCGGCGATGAGCTCAATCCATTCGATGTAATGTTTCGCTTCCATCGGATGGGGAGCACTTCCGATTTTCACTTTGATGCCGGCGGTGGTCTTCTCGATAACCGGAACATGCTTCTCCTTGGATGCATCCACGGTGTTCTCGACTTGCAGTGTCATCGGTTTTCCGCAGCACACCAGGGTTCCGGCACCCGGGTGAAGCACCTCCACCATATCGCCGCAGATTTCGCACTTGTAGATTTGAAATCTCTGAGTCATTGGAAACCTCCTCGTTGGAATTTCGCGCGGCAAAAAGCCACGCGACACTATTTCTTCTTTTCTTGGATGCTCTTGAGTTTGAATTCGAGCCAGTCGTTCATCTCTTGGATGTTCTTCGCCAAGTACCAGCGACCGTTGGCAAACGCTCCATAATCCGCTCCGGCCATCGCGGCGGCAAAACGGGTCGAGTTTGCGAAGAAGAGCCAATGCTCGACCCACTTTTTCTCAATCGCCTCATCAAAGATGCTCGCGCCCTGCGGCAGTCCCGCCGCGGCTCCTTTCTCCCATGCCGTGATTAGAATCTTGGTAGCCGTCAAGGTCATTTCATTCGTCGTTCGCAGGGTGTTCTCAAAACGCGCCTGTTGTTGCTCGACCCATTGAGTACTGTGACAAGCAAGGCAGACTTTCTGCATCGCCTCACGACGCTTGGCTTGCTCGCGCTCATCAATGACATATTCGGTGGCAGGTTCCCCTGTGAGCTCCGTCGGCAGCGGAAAGCCCGCCTTGTTCTTGATGATGCTCGTATTCGGCGACTTCGGATGAGGATGAGCATAGATAAGACCGAAGATTCGCCAGGGAAGGCGATCATTCATCCGGTGCGTTCTCTCGGCGACCGGCTCGCCTTCGGGCGTGGCAATCAAACTGACATGGCAAGTGGCGCATGTCGGAGCCGTAAAATCCTTTCCCACCACCCAGGGAACATTATCGAAATTCCATTTTTCGCCCATAGACGAATGAATATTGCCATGCTTGCTCACTTCATAGACTTTGTAGGCGGGAACATCCGGCCCCGTATGGCACTCGGCGCAGGTGTAGGGTTTTCTGGCCATTTCAATGGAAAACGCATGTCGCGTGTGGCACGAAGCGCACGACCCCACCGTGCCGTCGGGATTTAGGCGGCCCACTCCCTGATTCGGCCAGCCGGACAAAACCGGAAAGTCCATCTCGCCGAAATCCGTCTCTCGTTTCACGCTTCCGGTGACCTTGACATCCGTCCCGTGACAATAGTAGCAGGATTCGAAGTTCGTCGCGTCATCCGGAGGAGTCAAAGCGGTTTTCATGTCGGTATAAGTCTGGATTCCGTTGATGGAGTTGACCAGGTCGCGATAGAGAGGGTTGGCGTCGAGATTGGCAAAGGCATTGGACATGATATTCTGTTCGTACTGGCTTCTCTCCACGGGATGGCAAACCGCGCAATTGGCCGGCGAAACCACGGTATAAATTTTGGTGCCGTTGTGTTCAAAGGCATCGGCGCGCGCCTGCGAATTCATCGCGTGACATTCGGCACAGCCGACGACAGTTCCCGCCAATTCCGCGGGAATGGTCTGGGCCGAAATTCGTCTTTCCAATGTGCTCTTTTTCAAGGCTTCCGCGGGCACAGTCTGAGCATGCCGACTCGCTTGCCAATCCGCCACGATACCCGGAGTCACGCTGCGATGGCAATCGAGGCAAAGGTTCGTATCCTTGCTTATGGTGCCTGAAAGCACGGCACCCGGAATAAGCAGGAGCGAAAGGATGAGCAGACTTGCAGCTTTCATGATCCTATCTCCAAATGATC
>JAZDIW010000093.1:0-2392 GCA_043804575.1 bacterium | reverse complement strand
CTCTTATAGATATACAAGCGCTAACGGTTGGCCTAATCTGCAGGCCTGGTCCAGACTTGTCGGGATTGGCGCGGACTCTGCAATGTTTGTGTCACAATAAATTTATATAAATGCCTGGCGCAAAGCCCGTGACAAAGGGCTTGACAGGTTCAGGCCAGAGTTAGGTTCCCGAAAATACCATTTGCGCAATATGTCAGAAGTGGTATATTGAAGCCATGGTGAATCAACGCAAAGACCTCGTCTGGTTGCACGGGGAAATCAAGACACCACCTTTCAGTCAAAGCGCTCGGATCGAAGCAGGTTTTCTACTTCGTAAACTCCAGGCAGGCGATATTCTGACGCTTCCACATTCTCGACCGATGCCAGAAATTGGATCGCGATGCCACGAACTTAGAATCAATGACAAATCAATTAGCTGGCGAATTGTATATCGTATCGATTTAGATCTCATTTTGATTCTGGACGTGTTTGAAAAGAAAACTCAGAAAACTTCAAAACGCATCATAAAAATATGCCAGGATCGCGCAAAGAAATTTGATCGAGACAGTAAGTAATTAAGAAATGTGAGACAGTCATGCAAAAGAACAAACGAGAGAAGCTTGAACAGAAAGGGTGGCGAGTCGGAAATGCAGAAGACTTTCTCGATCTCACCGCTGAAGAAATCGCTTTTGTTGAAATGAAGCTGTCTCTCTGTAAATCACTTAAAGAGCGCCGAAAAAAGAGTGCCATCACTCAAATAGAACTCGCAAAACTGCTCAAATCGAGTCAGTCGCGCGTTGCCAAAATGGAAGCCGGCGATCCAACCGTATCACTTGACCTTTTAATAAGATCACTGCTTGCGATGGGTGCAACACCTGAAGACCTCGCCAAGGTCATTTCCACCTCTAGTGGTATCACAAATAACATAACGGGAACCTAACGTCACGGCTCTGCGGCGGCGCGTAGCGACGTACGCAGCAGCCGATGGTTAGGCTGTCCTTTCAGTAGGTCAGTAATTCCAAGATTTCCTCGACTTGGTTGTGCTCGCCTTCGGGATACCAGATGGCGCTGATGTGGGCGTCGGTGAGGCGTTGCTCGATTATGCCTTGCGGGCAGGATTGGCCAGGGGGATTTCGTCTGTGCCGCGCTTGCAGATGACCTGGATGGAGTCGTCTTCCTTGTCATCGATCACCGCGTCGAACCGGGGATGGCGGCCGATGCCGGCGATCTCCTCGACGGTGGCTTCGGGATCGAATCTAAGCGGCGGCATAGGTCCCCTGTCCGGCGGTCAGTTCCGCTACAAGGGCGGCAAGGAGCTTTTCCGCGGCGACGCGGGAGGCGGCAAGTTCCGCTTCCAACTCGTCCACCAAGGCCATGAGTTCATCCACCTTTGCCACGATCCGGCGTTGTTCGGCGAGGGGCGGGATGGGCATCACGAAGTCGTGCAAGAACTCCGTCTTCAGTTTGCACGTGCCGTGAGAGGAATGCTCGATGGCGGCGAGAACGTCCGGTTCAAAGGCGCGAAGCGCCACGAGGAGATACTCTTTCGTTTTCGGCTCGGATGGCATGAGCGCCTTCATGTCCTGATTGATAGTGACCTCTCGCGTTGTGAGGGCGACTGGGAACGCTCGTGCGAGAATCATGCCTCGAACAACCATGAGCAGGCTTCCCGGAGGAATGAGCCTGACGGACGAACCCTCAACCGCCGCTGGCGAGATGTGGTCCTGAGCGTCCGCGATATGCAGCACCTTCATGTCTTTCGGGCTTACCCAAGGAAGGTCGCCCTTCCAGAATTCCGGACGGGATTTTGAAGGGGTTCCACCGCCCCGCCATTCGCCAGTTTTCCCGAGAGGCACGCGGAGCCAGTGCGCCGGAAATTCGTCGTCAGATTCAACTGCCAACGAGGCGAGCTTCGGAAATGAATCCTCCGCGGGTTCGTCGCTGGGGTCTTGGGGGACGAGTTTGCCCTGGACGGCGAGGGTGAGTATGGTCTTGCGGAGGTCGGCGGGGGGGATGTCGTAGGATTTGTGGAAGAGGAAGTTAAGGTTGGCCGGGGTGGGCGCGTCGGCGAAGCGGGCCAGCGACGCGCGAGCGAGCGCGGCGTGCCGCGTCTCCCGTTCCTGCTGCTGCGCCTCCAGCCGATCACACAACGCCATCAACTCATCCACCTTCGCCACGATCCGCTTCTGCTCGGCGAGGGGGGGGAGGGGGATGGGAATGTCCACCGCCTTCGCCTGATTCAACTTCGAGCGGGTCGAGCCTGCTACGCGCCCCGTGTAGTCGAATACGTTGAGCCAGTGCATCAAGAAATGATTCGAGACGAGAATCCCGCGAAAGACGTGGGCGTGGTTGTTGACCCAAGTCTTTCCTGAAATCAGATACGCCTTCGACCGAAGGGCGTCGAAGAAAGGAA
>JAZDIW010000092.1:0-4042 GCA_043804575.1 bacterium | reverse complement strand
GAGCGAGACTCCGCCGTGCTGGAAGGAATCCTTGTAGAGACTCGCATATTTGTGGTAGTTCGTGGGATAGATGAAATAGTAATATTCCTTGGCGAAGATGTAATTGACGCTAATGCCGCGCCTCGGCAAGCGGAAATTCTCCGGATACCTGCAAATCAGGGCGTGCTTTGAGTCCACCCGAAGATTTCTTCCGTGCTTGTACCTCAGATTCGGCGACGCTTCTTTGTCCGAGACGACTTTCGCTCCCTTCATCCCGCGAATCGAACCGTGATCCGTCGTGAGAACCACGAGCACATCCTGCGCCGCAAAAGCCTTTAAAATCTGCAGGAGAGACGAATGCTCGAACCAGGTCCGAATCACGGAGCGATAGGCCGCTTCATTCGGTGTCATTTCCTTGATCACCTCACTCTGGGCTCGGCTGTGCGCCAAAATATCCATGAAATTGAATACCATGGAGACCAACCGATTGTTGAAATAGCGCTGCACTTTTCGCGCCGTCGCATTCGCCTCTTCGGCATCCAGAATCTTCACATATTTCGGCTCCGGCTCGAGCGCAAGCCCAAGTCCTGCCAACTGCCGATCCAGAAATTGCCGTTCAAAGCGGTTCGACGAGAATTCGTCATCCTCACTGCGCTTCCAGAGTTCGGGGAACTCCGCCTCAATGTCGCCCGGGAACTGACCCGCGAAAAGCGCGTTGCGCGCATAGGGCGTTGCCGAAGGAAGGATCGAGTAGTACGCATCGCGTGAAATCGTGTAATAGTCATAGAGCATGGGCTCGAGCGCCAGCCATTGATCCAATCGCAAGCAGTCAATCACCAAAAAGAGGACATTGCGTCCCTCTTTCAGTCTCGGAACAAGATACCGCGCGCAAAAATCCACGGAAAGCGGCGGGCGCTCCGTGCGCTCCCAAACCCAATCCTCGTAATTCCGCTCGATGAACTTGGCAAACTCCACATTGCACTCGATGCGCTGACCCTCGAGCGATTGCTTCAAACCTTCGTCCGGCAAGGGATCCAGTTCCACTTCCCACGCGGAAAGCTTGGCATGAATCTCTATCCAATCTTTCCATGTGGGACCTTCCATGACCTTTCGCGAAATCTGGCGAAACTCCTCGAGGTAATCTCGCGTCGCCACTTTCTGTTCTATCTCTCGGCGCTCAATCGCCTTCTTCAGCGCGCTCAGAATCTGCGAAGGATTTACGGGCTTGGTGAGGTAGTCGCTGATCTTCGCGCCAATCGCCTCCTCCATCAGCGATTCTTCTTCACTCTTCGTAATCATGATAACGGGCAAATCGGGTCGAATCTCCTTGATGACCGAGAGCGTCTCCAGTCCCCCACGGCCCGGCATGTGTTCATCAAGAAAAACGACATCGAAGGCTTCGCTCTGCACACGGCGGATCGCATCTTCGGCATTCGTGACGCCGACGACATCGTAGCCGCGCTGATTCAGAAAAAGGATGTGAGCTTCCAGCATTTCGATCTCGTCGTCCGCCCACAGAATTCTGCGATTTTCAGGCATCTTCACTCCTTTCGACTCCTCCTTGCTTCGGAATGTTGCCAAGATATTCGGAAAACCGTCGGTAGAGCTCCGCCAGTGCCGGGTCCATAGCGCGCAAGGCCGTTTCATGCCGCGCAAGGGTTTCGAAATCCTCCCTTGCTGCCGGTCCCGTCAAAGCGTTCCTCACTCCTAACTTCTTGACATTTCTAAAAGTTCCCTCAACAATGGGAGTAAGCACCTGCAAAGCCTGCGCCTCACTCAAGCCAATTTGCGAAAGCATCTCCGCAGCCAAGGCAAGGTCGCCAACAAAGAAGTTCGAAGCGAAAACAGCGGCCAAATGATAAACGGCGCGATTCTCTGCGGTCACGATGAGCGGTCGTCCGCCAAGGTCGTGCGCGATTTTTTCAGCCACCTCCTGAGCCTCGGATGTACCCTCAATTCCGAAAGTCATTCCCTTGAATTGCACTCTTCCACCTGCACGAACAAAACTTCCGAAGGGGTGAAACGAAGCGACCTGCGCCCCTTTTTCGCGCAGGGGCGCAAGCACTTCCGACGAGAGCGCACCCGCGGTATGAAGGACGACTTTACCGCTCCAGTCAATTTGTTGCCCTGCGAAGTCATACGCGAGCGCATTAAGTTGACTGTCTCGCACGCAGAGGAAAAAAAGCCGGAAGTCCTCTGAAAGCGAGCCCAAATCTGTGGCCAGAGGCGCGTGGCATCGCCGTGCCAGAGCTTTTTCCCCGGGTCGCTCACGACCAACAAGGCCCCCGCACGGATAGCCCGCCTTGACAAGCGCCGGCGCCAGCGAATGCCCGACGGCGCCCAGGCCGATGAGGACGAAATTTCGATGGGAGTCCATCATGATTCCAAGATACATCGCCTGTAAGCCAAATGCAAATCTGCGTTGTCATTTGCGTGGTCAAAATGGCCTTGACATTCCGAGGGGATTTGATTAAATTTTATAATATTTAGGGCCATTTTGCCAAGGATTTCCATGCGCATCGTTTTGACAGGCGGCGCGGGCTTTTTGGGCTCGCATCTGGCGGACAGACTCCTGGCCGAAAACCATGAAGTTATTGTAATTGATAATCTCTCGACCGGCCATGTTTCCAACATCGCTCACATCAAAGAGCCGCGATTTGAGTTCATCCACTACGATGTAACGAACTACCTCTATATTGACGGGCCGGTGGATTTTGTGCTCCATTTCGCCAGCCCCGCTTCTCCTGCTGACTATATGCAGATGCCCATCCAGACATTGAAGGTCGGTTCACTCGGAACGCACAAAGCCTTGGGACTCGCCAAAGCCAAAGGCGCCGGATTTCTGTTGGCATCCACATCGGAAGTCTATGGCGACCCGCTCGTCAACCCGCAGCCGGAGGACTATTGGGGTAATGTCAATCCCGTGGGGCCGCGGGGCGTCTATGACGAAGCGAAACGCTTCTCCGAGGCTCTGGCAATGGCCTATCATCGCTATCACGGCGTGGACACTCGGATTGCCCGCATCTTCAACACCTTTGGCCCTCGCATGCGCTCCGACGATGGCCGCCTCGTTCCCACTCTGATTAACCAGGCTTTGCGCGGCGAACCACTGACCGTCTTCGGCGACGGCCTGCAAACGCGCTCCCTCTGTTACATCAGCGACCAGGTAGAGGGCCTTTATCGTCTAATTTTGTCGAAGGAGATCGAACCGGTCAATATCGGCAATTCTGACGAAATGACCGTGAATGAAATCGCCGAAATGATTCGAGACATTGTGGGCACCGACACGCCTATTGTTCATCAGTCGCTTCCCGAAGATGACCCGAAGGTTCGCCGCCCCGATGTCACGAAAGCTCGCGAAGTTCTGGGTTGGGAGCCGAAGATTTCGATCGAGGAAGGATTGAAAAAGACGGTCGAATGGTTCCGGCAGAAGGTTCAAATGGCGAGAATCCG
Source organism: bacterium (assembly GCA_043804575.1). Classification (GTDB taxonomy): domain Bacteria; phylum Electryoneota; class RPQS01; order RPQS01; family DYHQ01; genus JAZDIW01. Next base: position 610 of record JAZDIW010000092.1, on the reverse strand, counting down.
TCAAACGGAAACTGCCAAGTAACGATTTCTATTAGTAATTCAATTAGGAAATAGTCGGAGTAGGTATGAAAGGTGTCATTTTAGCAGGCGGTTTGGGAACGCGACTTCATCCTCTGACAAAGATTACGAATAAGCATCTCTTGCCCATCTACAACCAGCCGATGATTTATTATCCGATCAACCTGCTTGTGCGCGCGGGAATTCGGGAAATCGTGCTGGTGACGGGTGGGCATTTCGCGGGTCACTTTCTGAATTTGCTCGGCAATGGCAAAGACTTCGGTCTCGATTTCATCAACTATGCCTATCAAGAGGGCGAAGGTGGCATTGCCGATGCGCTTCGGCTGGCGCAAGTCTTCACGAAGGACGAACCGATGGTCGTTATCCTCGGCGACAATATCCTCGAGAAAGACATCACGCCCTTTGTCGAGAACTATCGCAGACAGAAAGGGGGAGCGAAGATTCTTCTGAAGGAAGTGCCCGACCCGCAGCGATTCGGCGTCGTGGAAATCAAGGATGGAAAGATTGCCGCCATCGTGGAAAAGCCGAAGAAGCCGAAATCGAATCTGGCGGTCATCGGCGTCTATATGTATGATGCTCATGTTTTCGATAT
>JAZDIW010000091.1:0-3313 GCA_043804575.1 bacterium | reverse complement strand
ATGATTCCGAAGAGGGCTGCGACGACGGCGCGATTCTCACAATTCCCAATATGGCGGTCGGCGACTACTACATTCTCGTGGAAGGAACAGGTGCGAGCGAGTCGGGAGATTTCGTCTTTCAGGTCAATGGCCAGACTCAGCCTTGCCCATCGCCGACGGAGTTGACTCTGGCTACGATTGGCGGCTATCCTTTTCTCTTCTGGGAAGCAGCGACCGGCGCCGTTCTTTACATCATCTGGCAAAGCACCGAAGCCAATGGCACCTATGAGCATGTCGGCTCGACGACCGACACCTATTGGACAGATTACAGTGGCTACACCAGCACGCGCCGCTTCTATTGCGTGACCTCCTATTGCCCATGGTGATATTTGCGCTCGCCGTGGCGGGTGCCCTCACCCGACCGGAAACAAGATTCCCGCCGAGACAGGTTCTTAACCTGTCCGGAATCCCGGAACATATGGCATGAATGAATTTCTGACATGAGCGAAATCCCCGACATCCGCGAAGTCCGCATCGGAACGGTCACGATTGGCGGCGGTCATCCGGTTGCCGTCCAATCCATGACTTCGACCGATACGCGCGACATCCAGGCGACTTTGGAGCAAATTCATCGCCTCGAAGAAGCGGGTTGCGAAATTGTGCGCGTTGCCGTTCCCGATGAAGAGGCCGTTCGTGCGCTTCGCCAAATCAAGAAGAGCATCAACATCCCTCTCGTTGCCGATATTCATTTCCATTATCGCTTGGCACTTGCAGCGATCGAAGTGGGTGCGGACAAAATTCGCATCAATCCCGGAAACATCGGCGGTGAAGAGCGCTTGAAGGAAATCGCCAAGGCGGCTCGCGACGCGGGGATTCCTCTGCGCATCGGCATCAACGCGGGTTCCCTCGAGCGAGACATCGTGGACAAATATCACGGGCCCACGGCTCAAGGCATGGTCGAATCCGCCCGCCGCGCGATTGATTTCCTCGAGCAGCGCGACTTTCATGATATGGTGATTTCGCTGAAGGCCTCGGATGTGCGCCAGACCGTGGAAGCCAATGTGCTGATGCGTCAGGCGTGCAACTATCCGCTGCATCTTGGAGTTACAGAGGCGGGGACGCTGAAAACGGGCCCGATTCGCTCGGCCATCGGCATCGGTGCGCTGCTGCTTCAAGGCATCGGCGAAACCCTTCGCATCTCGCTGACCGCCGACCCCGTCGAGGAAGTTCACGCTGCGTGGGAAATCCTGAAAGCATTGCGCTTGCGCTCGCGTGGGCCGATGTTGATTGCTTGCCCCATGTGCGGACGATGCGAAGTGGATTTGATTGCGCTTGCAGAGCAAGTTGAACAGGCGCTGGCGAAAGTGCGCGAGCCGATTCAAGTCGCCGTAATGGGCTGCGTGGTGAACGGCCCCGGCGAAGCGCGCGAAGCCGATTTCGCCATCGTCGGCGGCAAAGGCAAGGGCCTCGTGATGAAGAGGGGAGAAATCGTAGCCACGGTCGCGGAATCAAATTTGGTTTCGACACTGCTCGTGGAGATTGACAAGGTGCTTTCCACAAATGGGAGGCAATTGAAATGACGAAGTTATTACAAAATAGATGGACTCCCCCTTGTTCCCCCCGCAAGCAGGGGGGAAAACGGAGTCTCCTCCCGTTCACGAGGGGACGGAAGGGGGGTTCGCGCCCATGAAGCCGCCTAAAGACAAATCCAAAATCGATTCCAAGACAGCTTCGACGGCAAAGAGAGCTGCCGATGAGGCAGAAGTGATTTCACTCTTGGAGCAAGTCAACACGCCTGCCGACTTGCGCAAGCTTTCTGTCGAAGAGCTCGAATCCCTCTGCACGGAACTGCGCGAATATCTATGGAAAACGATTACGCAACAGGGAGGACATCTCGCGGCCAGTCTTGGCACGGTGGAACTCACGGTCGCGCTGCATTATGCCTATGACGCGCCGAAGGACAAAATCATTTGGGATGTCGGGCATCAAAGCTATGTCCACAAGATTCTCACGGGTCGCAAGAAGGAGTTTCAGAGTATTCGTCAGCTCGGGGGCATTTCCGGTTTTCCGCGCCGCGACGAGAGCGAATACGACGCCTTCGGGACGGGTCATGCGTCCACTTCGATTTCCGCCGCTTTGGGATTGGCCGTTGCGCGCGACTTGCGCGGCGAAACGCACAAAGTCCTCGCGGTTATCGGCGACGGCGGCATGACCGGCGGCCTCGCCTTTGAGGGTCTGAACAACGCAGGCGCTTCCGGCCGCGACATCACGGTTATTCTCAATGACAATCGCATGTCCATCTCTCAGAATGTCGGTGCGATTGCAAAACTTCTGGCGCGCATGGAGACGAATCCGCTCTTGGGTCGCGTCAAAGACGAGGTTTGGAATCTCTTGGGAAAGCTTCCAAAGGGAGCCTCGCAAGCGCGCGAATTGGCCGGCAGAATTGAGGGGAGCTTGAAGAATCTGCTGGTGGCGGGCATACTCTTTGAGGATTTGGGCTTTCAATATTTCGGCCCCTTCGACGGCCACGACTTGCGCCACCTCATCGAAATTCTCCAAAGCGTCAAAGCGCATCACCATCCTGTCTTGGTTCATATCATCACTCAGAAGGGTAAAGGATTTGACCTGTCCGAGAAAGACCCGACGAAATATCATGGCGTCGCTGTTGCGTCATCCGAAGTCAACGATAACGGCGCTCCACCGCCTCACAGCTATACCGAAATCTTCTCGAAATCCATCCTTGCCGAGGCGGAGCAAAATCCCAAAATCATCGCCATCACCGCCGCAATGTCCGAAGGGACAGGACTCATTCCGTTTGCGAAGCACTTTCCCGAGCGCTTCTTCGATGTGGGCATTGCGGAAGGTCACGCCGTCACTTTCGCCGCAGGCTTGGCTGCCGAAGGACTCCGCCCCGTGTGCACCGTCTATTCCACTTTCCTCCAGCGCGCCTTTGATCCCATCGTTCATGATGTCGCGCTTCAGAAGTTGCCGGTTGTCTTCGCCATTGACCGCGCCGGTCTCGTCGGCGAAGACGGGCCGACGCATCACGGCGTCTTGGATTTGACTTATCTTACTGCGATTCCGAATATGGTCGTCTCCGCGCCGCGAAACGGCCGGGAATTGCAGAATCTGTTGCACACGGCGCTGGAATGGAACGACGGCCCCTTTGCGATTCGTTTCCCCCGTGACTCGATACGGGATGAGGTCGCGGACTACGCGCCGAATTCCATTTCCGTAGGAAGCTGGGAACAGCTCCGGCAAGGCCGCGACATCGCCGTCTTGGCCGTCGGCTCGATGGTCGAAATCGCTCTCGATGCTGCCGAAGAGCTCGTGA
>JAZDIW010000090.1:0-4534 GCA_043804575.1 bacterium | reverse complement strand
TGATGCACGCGGCGAAAGTGCCGATGGGATCGTTCAGCCATTGAATCGGCGTCTGATGAAAGGCCTTTGTCAAAATCAGATTCACCGCTCCATATTCATAGTGAAACATGCCGCGCCAAGTCAGCGCTGTAACGACCGGTGGCACCGCCCAGGGGAGAATCAAGAGTGTGCGAAAAAGCGCGCGACCTCGAAATTGGCTGTGCAAGAGCAGCGCGAGGAAAATGCCGATGACCACATGGAAAGTGACATTGACAACTGTCCACACGACTGTCTTGAAGAAAACCGTGTAAAGTCCGGGTTCGGTGAACACTTTCTCATATTGCCGCAGACCGATGAGTCTCCAATCCCGCAAATGCAGGAGGCTCATATTCGACAGCGACAGAATCAGGTTATAGATGAAGGGATAAACGACAACGACCGCAACGACCAAGGCCGCAGGCAAGAGTAGGATATAGGCGAAGCGCCGCAGCTCGAGAGGAGAATATTTCATCATTCGTTTATCTCCCGAATCTTGCGCACGGCTTCGTTTTGCATGCGGCGCGCAGCCAGAGCGGGCGAAATAGTCCCCGACAGGACCAATTGATACGACGGGCGCATCGCATCCCAAATCGCGCGCAGTTCAGGGACAATCGGCATCAAGCGCCCCACTTCAAGCTGCGCCACGGCACCTGCCATCCAGGGATTCCTCATGAAAATCGAATCCTTTCGCGCCGATAGCTTCGATGGGATGACACTGCTGGCCTTCACATATTCCAATTCCACCTCGGTGGAGAGAAGATATTTCAGGAGCTCCACCGCGAGTTCCAACCGTTGCCCCTTTGTGTTTGAATTAATGGAGTACCCAACCGGCGAGACCATCGGCGAAGGCCAAAGGCCGGTCTTCGTGATCTTCGGAATGCGCGCCAAGCCAAAATCCACACCGGCCTTCGCGTAGCCTCCCCACGACCACGGGCCGTTGATGAGCATCGCCGCGCGCCCCTCCTTAAACAAAACATCGGCGGAATTGTAATCGCTCTCGGGAGGAATCATGCGAGCGCTGTCACGCAGGAATTTGACGAACTCAAACGCCGCCACGGCCTCGGGCGTGTTCAAGGTCGGTTTCCCCTCTTCATCCATAATCCATCCACCGAAACCGCCAAGAAAGGGAATGAAAAAGAAAGGCTCCGTGTAATTCCAAACCAGCGCCCATTGGTCTATTCGCCCATCCCCATTAAAATCCTTCGTCAGCTCTTTCCCCACGCGAATGAGCTCATCCGAATCTTTGGGTGGCTCGGCTAAGAGGCGCTTATTGTAAATGAGTGTCAGATGGTTGCCGATTCGGTCAGCCACTTGAAAAAGATGCCCATGAGAATGAACGAGGCAAGCCGTATCAAACTCAGCAAGCTCTTCATCTGTGAAGAATGGTTCCATCGGTTGAATGAAGCCCATGATGGCGAGCGGGCCGACTTGATCCGAAGGCCCGAAGATAAGCTCCGGCCCGAGCCCTGCCAAAGCCGCCGTTTGAAATGTGGTGCGCAGTTCTTCCGTCTCTTTATAGAGCACAGTCACGGATGCTCCCGGATGTCGCGCCTCCCAAGTTTTCACCGCGCGTTCGAGCACCGCTCGATCCGTGGGCTGCATTTGATGCCACACCTGCATGCGAACCGGCCCCTTGTGGCTGGTGCATGAACAAGTGAAGAGCAAGGAAAATAGCACTGCAACTCGCAGATATTTCATCGTTTTCCCTTTTCTTCTCTCAAGGCGGGCAGGTGAGACACCTGCCGCGGCACGCGTCTCGCGTGCCCGGTACCTATCACATCGAGCATCAAAGGCATTGTCACTCCACGAAAACTCGATACCCCCATGCCTTCAAGCTCATTCTCGCATTCGCAGGACGTGAGGTCTTGTCGCCCGTTAAGGCATCTAAATAATCACCGGGAAATCGTGTTCCGGTCAAAACGAAATCCTGCTCCCTATCCGAGAGATTTGCGATAACCAGCACTTTCTCGCTCTCTTTCTGCCGGACGAAAGCAAAGATCGCCGTATCATTCGATGTCGTCACGCGCACCATATCGCCGCCACTTGCGCCATTCCAAAGCGCGCGCGATTTCCTTTTCAGATTGAAGAGCGTGGAATGTAATCGGGCATGAGCATGTTCTTTCCATTCGATTGGATCCCGTTCGAAAAATAAAAGTCGCCTGTCAAGTCCCGCTTCCTGTCCGCTATAGAGAAGCGGCATCCCGGGAACGGTTGCCGTCAGAACTGCACAGACTGCCGCTGCGTCACCGAAGCACTCGCCAACGGTTCCTTTCCAGGAATTTTCGTCGTGATTTGTAAGAAAGCGCATTCGATAGGCATCTTTCGGATAACGCACCGTCTCCTCGTCAAAATAGGCCAGCATGTCGCCTGCACTTTTCTTGCCTATCACGATGTCATGCATCAGATAGTAGAAGTTCCAACTATAGGTCATGTCAAAGGCATCCTCGTGAAACTCGGGCCCTTCGGCTTCGGCCAGCATAAAGACAGGCTTCACCTTTTCCAGTTCAACTCGCGCCTCGTTCCAAAATTCCATCGACACCATGCCCGCCACATCGCATCGAAATCCGTCAACATCCGTTTCCTCTACCCAGAACTTCATCGCACGAATCATATACTCCCACAACCCGCGATTGTCGTAATTCAAGTCAATGACATCACTCCAATCCGGAACAGGTGGAGAGAAATTCCCGCTGGAATCTTGCGTAAACCACTCCGGGTGCTCCGTTGTCAGTGGATTGTCCCACGCCGTATGATTCGCCACCCAATCGAGAATGACATACATACCCGATTCGTGAATGTGCCCGACGAGTGATTCAAAATCCTCCATTGTGCCATACTCGGGATTCACCGCGAAATAATCCTTCACGGAGTAGTAGCTTCCCAGACTACCCTTGCGATTCTCTTCACCAATCGGATGAATTGGCATGAGCCAAAGAATTCCCACGCCCAGGTCTTTCAGTCGTGGCAGATGTCTCTCAAAAGCCTTGAAAGTTCCTTCCGGCGTGTATTGCCGTAGATTCACCTCGTAAATGCTTAAGCTTCGGCTCCACTCGGGATGCTTGACGGTGCTGACAACAGGCTGGGCAGCCGACGCGCTCTGCCACCTGTTACCAAATAAAAAATGAACCGCGCAGAGAGCCAAGACACAAAGCATTGTGGCAAAGAGACATCGTGAAGTCCGTTTGAAGCGGACATTCTTTTCGGGTGTCATTTTATGTCTCACAACGGAATCCGATGCTATTTTTTGATAATCGGCGGCAACTCAGGCATTTCCACTGGCGCTCCGGCGAGGCGCATCTTTTCGTAGACAGTCCGCAGCAAAATCCGAAATCCATCGTCAAAGGGATGATCGCCAGTGGGAATTTCTTGATCCGCGCCAAACCACCAGAACCAATCCGAGCCTTCGGCGGCGTACATGGCTTCGTAAGCATCCCAGATTGCCTGCCGCCTCTCGTCAACTTTAGGTCGTTCGCTCTGTGGATCCGGTGCTTCAGGGAAATAGACCGCCAGATCCATTCGCGCTCGCCGCAGCATCTCCCAGGCCCGATTCTCTTCGTCCTCTCCAATCCATGTATCGAAATTCGCATGAATCCATGAGCCCGGCCACAAGCGCGTTAGGTGCGGCAGTGATTCCGGCGCATGCGACGGTACGCTTCGGGAAGGATTGCCGCGAAGATATTCCGATGGTGTCACCGTTACGATTTGCCTGGTTTCATATAGACGAGTCAGCTTACGATAGAGAGCGCGCAGAAACTCTTTGCCATCCATATCTTGTTTGTACCATTCCCATGCATTCTCGCCATCGAGAATAACCGTCAACAGGTGATCCGGCTCGCCTTCGGCCGGCGCATAGTGCAAACATCCACGAATGAAATCATCGGCGGCCGCTTCACCTGCAAACTGCTGGTATCGAAACCCGATGCGATCCGAAAGGTCCGTCTCGCGGAAAACAACGACGACACCGGTCGCACTATCACCTTCTGCAAAATACGGATAATAGAGCGGCTGATTGGGCGGCGTTGATTTCGCTAAAACGCCCATATCTGTCGCAATCCATCGGATATGATTACGAGAGAAGATGGGGACGATTTCTCGCGCGACCGACCCTTCCCCCGGCCACATACCACGCAGACTCTTGCCGAACAACTGTTCATAGAAATTCACCGCCTTCACGACCTGTGCCTGCGCATCTTGGGGAAAGCGAAAGCATGGCGGCATCGGCGCATCCGGCATCGCCACTTTCGCCAAATCCGAATCATAGATGAGGGGCAGAATCGGATGATAGAATGGCGTTGTGACTACTTCTATTTGACCTTTGCCCGATTCAATATCATACATGAGGTCTCGATGCACTTCGACAATCGCGCGACACACTTTCACGGCCTCCGCCACCAAACGATTGCAGTCTTTCTCTGAAAGAGGCCGATGCAAATAGAACTTGCCATTTTCCTCTCTCAAGAGATCCGACAGGTCAACGCCGATGCGTTCGCTGACACCGGTACCGCACAGAAAATCC
>JAZDIW010000089.1:0-7208 GCA_043804575.1 bacterium | reverse complement strand
AAGAAGTACCGTGATCTGGCGAAGAAGTTTCTCCCGCACAGACAAAACGGTTGAACAATGTCCGTCACGGTAGCCCATTTATCTGATACGAACAGGAGGCTCCGGGGCATCTATCCCTCAACTACCAAAGACCCGATTTTTGATATCCGACTCCTATGCGTCGCAAAATCGCTTCGCCAAGGGTGAGATGGAATTGGGCATTGGCTGAACAAGGCATGAGCGATGAAGGCAATGAATGTGGCGAAAAGCGGGTTCATCGCTTCACCTTCTCTATGTGATTCATCTGCCGGTGTGTCGTCTCACGATGCCTCCACAGCTTCGGCCACTTTCAGATGGATATCGCAAGCGATTGGTGAGAAGAAATATTTATTTCCTGAGGATTGTCCATGAAAGTCAAAGACATTTTGGGCGAAAAAGGCGGCGCCGTTCATACGATTGGGCCGGATGCCTTCATCTCCGACGCCATCCAAGTTCTGAACAAGCACAAAATCGGGGCTTTGCTTGTGATGGACGAGGCGGGCGAGATTTTAGGGATTCTTACCGAGCGGGACATCTTGCGCCTCTGCGAAAGGCAAGCTAACAATCTCGGGCAAATTCCCGTTCGCCAGGAGATGACGAAGGACTTGCTCATCGGCCTGCCCGACGATGATGTCAACTATGTGATGAACATCATGACGAAGAACCGCATCCGGCATCTTCCGATTGTCTCCGAAGGTCGCCTGGCGGGCATGGTCTCCATCGGCGATGTTCTGAAGGCTCGGCTCGACCAAGCCGAGTTCGAAACCCGCCATCTGCATGATTACATCACAGGGAAGTATCCGGGGTAACGCAAGCCGACGGACCGGATAATCGTGCCCGTCCGGCAAGAGCTGCTTTCATTAAGGTTCGCGTGTTGCCGAACAGCGGTATCGGTTGCTGGCAGCCGACCTTTGAGCTCGCAGCCTCGTAGCGCCCAGCTTGCTGGGCTATGAAGCCTCCTATGATAATGCTTGCCAATTTGGGTGTTGTTACTCTGCTGAATCGCGATGACGCATGTGCGTCGGGAAACCCCTGCAGCATTCAGCCCAGCAAGCTGGGCGCTACACATTCTGCATGTCTCTCATCGTTGTCGAGAAGGGTTTGCGCCCTCCCGAATACGGAAGATGACTCAACACTCAAACCTTTCTGAAAAGAGCACTGGACCCCGGATACCTCTCGATATTCATCAAGGCTGACTTCGCTCGGACAGCGGCGTAGGTTTCTTCCCTCCTTTTTCCTGCGCTGGATACTGACACCGCAGCGGAGTCAGCCCTTTTCTTTGTATGGAGAACTGCGATGCTGGAAGGACTTGCACCGGCTTACAAACCGCTTTTCGAACTTGCCGGCCCTGTGATTCGCTATCGCATCCTGCGCGACTTGGCTCACAGGGACGATTCGTTTCTGGAAACTATGGGATTACGGCAAGAGGTCGAGAAGCAGCCCTTCGTGCGAGCGATTCTGCCGCAGCGCATGGCCGATGGTTCGTGGGGCGAATGGACAGGTTTCCAAGTGAGACCGGCACCGAAGAGACGATCCTCACTCTCTGTGAACTGGGACTTGCAGATCACGAAGCCGTAAGCCAATATGCAGAGACGAATCTGTTACCGCGACTTTCGCAGGAAGGTAACCGCCGCAGTCTCGAAGACTCGGGAAGCGCACTTCCGCGCGGCACAACCGCTGCCCCACACTTGAGGAGATTCGTCCGTGACAGGGTGCTGCGACTGCTCGTTCGCGCGGGCTTCGGCCAGCGACCGCGAGTGCGGCAAATGATGTCGGATGTAATTGAGGAGTGGAGCAAATTTTTACAGCGGGCGGCGAAAGAAGAGCTTTTTGTGAAACGGCGCGGCATGTTGCAGCCTCGCGAAGGTGTTTTGCTGCCCACAAGCGAGGCGTATGACGCGATTTGTTTTTACGATTGGCAGTCGCACGAGGAGGAGACGGTTGCAGAGACTGTAACAAACCTCTTCGCTTGGGCAGAAGACAATCGTTGGCCCGAAGGCCTACTGGCTGAGGAACCTTACCGAGATCACCTTTTTCGATTGCTGAGCAAGCAAGAGTACTTGTCTCGGCCGGAACGGATGCTCTACGAACTTGAGCTTTCAGCCCGGCTGGGCATAACACAAAAACCCGCCGCGACGTGCTGGATGCTTGAAGAGTTGGAGGCTCGGCAGGATGGCGACGGCTTCTTTTGGTTCGATGTCGAAGGGCCTTCTTCTCTGCCCTGGTATTTCCCGTTGGAAAAGGGGGCGACAGCGGACGATTTCACTGCGGAGTGGACTTTTCGGGGATTGCTCATCTTCTCGTTTCTCGGTTATGATGTCTGAAGATCAAGGTTCTCGAAATAGACACACACCTCTGCTGCCCTTTAGAAAGCGAAAAGGGTGCCGCTTTGGGCACCCTTTCTGCTTGAATCCGGCTATCTTGAATGGGAAGATTACCCTGCGCTCGAGGCCGGACGGCGACCTCTGCCCCGTCCCGTCTCTGTCGGAGCGGCTTCTGTCTCGGCGTGATATTGCATGCGCTTTTCGACCCAGGATTGGAGGGCTTCCATCGTGAATTTGATCTGTCCTCCCAGTCGAAAGTGGGGAATTCCCCAGCGTTTGTAACCATTTCGCAGAGCGGCGGGTGTCTTCCCCAAGAATTTTGCGGCTTCTTCGATGTTTAGAATCGTCATAAAGAATCACCTCTTATCAACGGACTTTTTTCTCCAGCTAACAACTTGCAAGCGTATCGTGCCTTGCTTCAATTTCAAATAGATAACCTCTGAACCTCCGAAAAAGTTCCCGCGGCATCCACAAAACTCCTCGACTCGCCTCGTTTGCGCTTTTCTATAAAAAACAAGCCCCCAGCCGAACAAGGCTGGGGGCTTGGCAGCAGTCTCCTGCTGTGGATCATTTGAGCAGCATCATCTTCTTAGTTGCCGCGAAATCATTGATCTGAAGCTGATAGAGGTAGATGCCCGTCGGCAGGTGCGAGGCGTCAAAGCGCACGGCATAGCGGCCGGCAGACTGCTCGGTGTTCACGAGCGAAGCGACTCTGCGGCCCAGCAGGTCGAAGACCTCCAGCCGCACACGGCCCGCCTCATAAAAGTCGTAGCGAATCTCCGTGATGGCATTGAACGGATTCGGATAACACTGATGCAGCGCATAATCGCTCACCATTCCAGTCGTCGGCGCGGGTGTCGCGGACACAATCAAATCCTGCACCTCACGAACACCGTTGAAGTCCACGGCCGTCAACCGGTAGTAATAGGTGATTCCGTTGCTCACATTGTCGTCAACAAAGGTATAGTGGTGTTCCGTTGTGCTCGATCCGGCTCCGGGGAGCTCGCCGATAGTAGTGAAATTGCCGTTCTCGGTGGCACGCCGTGCAATTTCGAACTTTGCGTTGTTGTCCTCGGAGGCTGTGCTCCAATTCAGAGTGACTGCCCCATCGCCCGGAATGGCTTCGAAGGTGGTCAGCTCAACGGGAAGCTGCGCGTCTGGAATGATGTAGTCCTCCGTCTCGCCAAGCGGATCGCTGGTCATGTTGGGGGGAGGATAATAGTTGCCGCAAGTCATGTTGGGACACTGGGCGGTGATGAAACCCATACCCTCGCGTCCGGCAGCCCTGTAAGTGAGCCTGAAGCGGAAGCGCCCCTCGTAAATGCCGAGGTCAAAGACACCGGGATCAAGGAATGTGAAGGTGTGCACACCCGGAGTTACCCACGCATCCTGAATGATCCACTCATCCGCCCGACCGTCACACAGCGTATCGCAGAAGTCGTAGTCGAGATTCCCGTCCTTCCACGCATTCAGCCAGAGATCCTGACCATGATAGTTCGGACCGGCCGTCACCATCACCGTCACGGACTGATAGGTACACGGTTCCCACGGAAGATTATGGAAGACGACGCCATCATCGAAAAGATCCAGGTCGAGGCTGTTCGGCGCGGTTTCCGCGTCGATACTCTCACCCAGCCAAGCGATACCCGTCAAATAATGGGACGGATTGCATGTCTCGGTGGGATAGTTGCACAATTCAAGGTCGCCGTGGTCGGCTTCCCATTCGCAGGGGGGAACACTCACGCAGAAATCTGCTTGATTGGGATCGCAATCCGAAGAGGTCACATTGACCGTGAAGTCAACGCACCCGCCGTCGGGATCCGCGTTGAGCTGGGCGGTAAAGGTAGCCTGTGCACTCTGGTTGGGATTCAGGGAACTGATCACGACTGGATTTGTGCTGGTGATCGTCGCCGTGCCACCGGGGCCGGCGCCGTCAGACATCAGAACAGTGACACTATTACAGGTCGCCCCACCGGTGTTCGTAATCGTCACGAGAATCTGGAACGGATTCGGTTGCACCTCGATTGGAGGAGTAACGCACTCCAGTTGTGGCAGCGTGACACTAATCTGCAGATCGCCGGGAGTCACCTGCATCTCGCCGACGCCATAGTAGGTGCCAACGGTACGGCTCGCACCGGGCGCTACCGGGTCTTCATCCCACTGATAGAGCACGGCCGAATCGCCATAGGGCTCACCGTCGCACACACGATCCCAGCAGGTTTGGTAGAAATCGTACCAATACCCGAAAGCGAGGTGGTCTGGCGTTACCGCATTCAGACCCGTAAATGTACCGCGGCCGGTGAGCGTCACAGCAGCATCAATGGCGTCCCAGTACGGGTAGGGAAACGGTGCATTATAGCAGGTCTCTACGGCAATCAGGTTCGGACCGAGGTAGAGCCTGGCATAGTCATCCTGATTAATCATGGTGTCATACTCATAGAGGACGCCGATTTCATGAGTGGCGTCGTCAGTGTTCGTCACTCTCGTCTGGGTTAGAATCGCTCCGGCAGTTGCACTGAACATGACGGGAGTGTGGATGACTTGCACCGTCAGATATCCCAAGAGCGTGTAGTTCACGAAGATGCTGGTGCCGTCGTTGCTCCAACTGATGAAAGTCGCCTGGCCATTGCAGGTGTTGCCATATTCGTCCTCGAGGTTGTACACATACCCGTCCACCCGGACGCGAATATCGGTGCTCCAAGGCTCATTCGGGTAGGCATACAGCAGGCAGATGCCATCGGCTGTGCCGATGTTGAAATCGCCATCCTCGTCAATCTGTACGCAGACAGCGGCGTTGCATAACGAAGTCACGACGGCGCGCTGTCCGCTGCTCATCGCGGCTTTGTTTACCGCATACTGTTCCGGCGTAAGCCCAGCCGGATCAAAGAGAGTGTTGCTCGCGAAAGCAGCCAGGCAAAGTGCCGTCAGCATACCAAACGCAAATGCAAATTTCTTCATACTTTCCTCCTCTGTGATAGTGAATCACACCGTTCTTTGAGAAACCCCGTCGTAATCCTGTATAAGGAAACGCGCAATTGAATTCCTTCTCTATATAGATTCAATATTGTCTTTGACTTACACGTCCGTTTTCTGCCCGATGGGCGCTCCACTTTGCAGGGCGAATCCCTTCCTGTAGATTATTACAGCAAATTTAATATAAGAAACATAGCGAATGGAGTCAAGAAAAAACCCTCATAGTTTTGCGGAATTTTTTGTGATTGATTTCTAATAATCCCTTTATTAACACATATTTAGAAAATAACCAGTTTTCAATTCCCTCTGCATTCAGAAAAAGAGAGGCTGCCCGATGGCAGCCCCAATTCCCAGAGGTGTGGAAAATGACCACACCATTGCATCAGCATCTTTGGGTGGCACGCCTACCGTTGGCCACCACAGGTGGTGTCATAAGATCCTGTGAAATATCGCCTTCCCATCGGTCTCTCACAAAAGACTCCTCTCGAAGCCAATCGGCCATGACTCACATATCGTCGCTTTCTGCAACAATGAACTTGGCGGTCAGCACGCATCAGGGCCTTTTCTAATTCGAGACATCGTGGCCCATTGATCGAAATGCGAGCGTCGAGCGAAAAGGGAATAGTCTGTCCGTGTTGGCTTGACGGCTTCAGAACGCTGTCAAACCCAACGCAAGGACAAGGATGTTAGGTCAGAAGCGCTGGAGAAAGGACCGCGAGGGTGAGATATTAGCGGGCAGACCTTATTATCTTAAAATTATTCGACTTCGACTTTCTTCGCATTCGGCAGGTGTCAGAACACATGCCCGCCGGTGAGATGGCACTGAGTGCATCGCATGGTTTTCAGTTCTTGCGCCTGAAAAAGCATCCCCACCATCGGTTCGTGGCATCGAAGACAATTCTTCTGGATGATGTCGAGGCTCGTCTGAGTTGTGCGGGGAACTTGGACCTCACGGAAAGTGAACGCGACGGAATGGTGAACGCCGTTTCGCAGTTTCGTAAGATATTTTCCGAAGACATCGTGCGCGGTGTGGCAGTCATTACAGGTCACTGTCCGATGACTGGAGACAATCCAACTGTCGAAGTTGTCACGCATGATATGACAGTTCACACAGGCCTTCGGGTCATCCGAAAGGTACGAATAGCCTCGCGCATACCAGAAGGTGAATCCGCCGATGCCGATGAGTGCCCCGACCGCAATGGCCAACAGACTATAGACGATAGGATTCTTCATGGCAGTTCCCCGCTACTTCGCCGCGGCCATAGAAGCCTTGTAGGCGGCCAGCTCCGCCTGCCGACCATAGTCAATGGCATCACCGAGGATTCGGGTGGCTTCCTGGGGACTGTGAAAGCCCATGCTGTTCTCCGCGCTGATGAAGTCAAAGCGCATGAAGGCTTTCCGATGCAGCGCCCTCGCCTGGCTCAGCAGGTCATCGGGGACACCGCTCTGCTTCGCCAGGAGAATACCGTCTTGCGCCTCGACAATCGCCTGCTCGGCGCGTTCCATAAGATGGTAAGTGCGCTCCTGCACTTCCAAGACGCGGGCGCGCAACTCCTCGTCGGAGAGACGATGGCAGGTCGCGCAGGCGTTGGTCGGATTCGTCACCGGCGAGCGAACCCAGTGGTTCGAGATTTTCAGCGCTCCCTCTCGGGTATAGGGCATGTGGCAGTCCGCGCAAGCAAGTCCGGAACGCGCGTGAATCCCCGTGGACCACAGCTCATAATCGGGATGCTGCATCTTGACGAGCGGCGCTTTTGTCTCCTCGTGCTGCCAATCGGAAAATCCAATCTCATCATAGTAGGTTTCGATTTCCTCGAAGCGCAAACCCTTGTGCCAGGGGAAGACCAAGTATTTCCCTTCTCCTTTGAAGTAGTATTCGACATGGCATTGAGC
>JAZDIW010000088.1:0-4678 GCA_043804575.1 bacterium | reverse complement strand
CCTCTTTTTCAATACCCCCGCCCGCGCGAAATTCCTCAAAAGCGCGACGACGGAATTCCAACATATTCTCTCCATCTTCAAGCGCTTCATTTTCTCTTACCCGGACATCGGTTGGGGACTATTTCACAACGACGCCGCCGTCTTCCAGCTTCCGGCGACGGATATCGAAGGGAGACTCACAGAGATTTTCGGTCCGGGCTTCATAGAGAAACTATTGCCCGTGGACTACGCCCAGCAAGCCTTGCGCATTTGGGGCTATCTCGGCAAGGCCGAGCTTCATCGAAAAGGTCGTGGCGACCAGTATATCTTTTTGAACAAGCGTGTCATCCAGGATCGCCTGATTCACAATGCGGTCACGGTCGGCCTCGATACCTATCTGCCGCCTGGAGAGTGGCCGTTCTACATGCTCTTCTTGGAAATGGACCCGCGTTCGTTCGATGTGAATGTGCATCCGGCCAAGGCCGAGGTAAAATTCGACCGAGAAGGATTGATTCACTCCACGGTGCGACAAGCCGTGCGACAGGCTTTGGGAAGACTTCATCCCGAGGCGCTTCTACCGAAAGAGGCACCGCCGCGCCCGGTGCATCCCATTGATTTGCGCGGTGGCTCGGTCTTGCCGACCGACTGGCGAGATGCTCTGAAACCGTATGAAGACCTATTCGGTGCAGAGGCCATGCTGCCGCCCTCTCTGTCGACTCCGAGAGTATCCGAACCGTCTGCCCCACCTGCCGGTATTTGGCAAGTCCACAACAAATATATCCTCTCCCAAGTGAAATCCGGCGTGGTCATCATTGACCAGCACGCGGCTCACGAGCGCGTTCTTTTTGAAAAGGCCAAGCGCGCCCTCCAAGGCCAGAGTCTAAATTCGCAGCAACTTCTTTTCCCGTTGCTTCTTGAACTTTCTCCCGAAGACGACTTGCTTCTACGCGATCTCTTGCAGGAGCTCGCCAAATTGGGCTTTGTCATCCGCGAATTTGGACCCAGAGCATGGTCGCTCGAGGCGGTGCCGGCGGGACTCCCGCATGTATCGGAATCGAGTCTCATCATCGAGCTTCTGGATAGCTACAGGGAATGGCGCGAGGCTAAGCTCGAGTCTCAAGAAGCCTTGGCGGCGTCCTTTGCCTGCCGCACTGCCGTCAAATCCGGCATGGCCCTCTCTCCTGCCGAAATGAACGCGCTCATTGATGAGCTTTTTGCGACGGAATTTCCCTATACCTGCCCTCACGGACGGCCCACGCTGATTTCCCTGACCTTGTCGGAACTTGACCGCCGTTTCAAACGTACAGACTGAGGCGAAGAATTGCCTATGAAGCAAGTTCTTATCTTGGCGGGGCCGACCGGAGTAGGCAAAACCGAAGTTTCCATCCCCCTGGCGCTGACGCTTCAGGGGGAAATTATTTCAGCCGACGCGCGACAAGTCTTCCGCAAGTTGGAAATCGGAACCGCGAAACCAACGCCGGAGCAGCGCGCCCAAGTTGTGCATCATTTCGTGGATGAGTTAGAGTTGAGTGCGCGATGGACGGCGGGAGATTTTGGACGCGCCGCTCGAGAGAGAATCGAAGAGATTTTCGAGCGCGACCATTTGCCACTCGTCGTGGGCGGGTCAGGTTTCTATATCCGAGCTCTTCTCGATGGCTTTTTTGAAGCAGATGACGAAGGCGTTGACTATGCTCCCTTGCGCGAGCGCCTGCGAACGGAAGGTGCTGAAGTTCTCTATGATGAACTTCGGCAAGTGGATCCGGAAGTCGCCGAGCGCATCATGCCGAGCGACGCTCACCGGATTTTGCGAGCATTGGAAGTCTTTCACCGCACCGGTATTCCATTATCAGAATGGCAAAAGCGACGAACCGCTCCTCTCCCCTATCCGGTCGCTTTTTATTGCTTGCGTATGGAGCGCGCCGTGCTCTATGAGCGCGTGAACCGGCGCGTCTTGCAGATGTTGGATGCCGGGCTTGTGGATGAAGTTCGCCGCCTTTTTGAGCAGGGTTATGATGAAGGAACAAATGCTCTTCGCACGCACGGCTACCAAGAAGTCTTTCCCTATCTGCGGGGTGAATATGGTTATGACGAGATGGTGGAGCGCATCCAGAAAGCGGTGCGCCATTATGTGAAGCGGCAATTCACTTGGTTTCGCCGCGACCCGCGCGTTGTCTGGATTGACCGCAATCCCGATGAATCGCCCGATATTGCGTCGCAGAAGATTCTCGACCATTTTCATGGCGGAGAATCCTGAAGCCATCTATGGTTCTCCCGTCATTCCCGCGAAAGCGGGAATCCACAATGGAGACCTTTTATGTCTATATTTTGCCTTCGCCAAAAGGGAGAATCCTCCATATCGGAGTGACGAACGATTCAGAAGAGGGCGTGAACATAAGAAGTGAAAAGAAAACCGCTGATGGGAGGATTTCCATTGTAACATGGAAGAGAGTGGATTCCCGCTTTCGCGGGAATGACGGTCTCTACAACTTTCGCGAGAATGAAGACATTTAGCGATGCGGATGACACCATAGGTGATCGGAATGGCAAGTATTCGTCTCATGCGCTGGAATGACAGGCATCCGTAAGTGGGGGCATTCCAAGAAGAAGGGCGTCAATAAAAAGACAAAAATATCGCTTCAATCTCATAGTGGGAATCCAATGAAATCTTTTCGAGCGACGAAAATCATCGCCACTTTGGGTCCGGCATCACGAAGCGAAGAGGCTATTCTTGCTTTGATGGATGCGGGCGTAAATCTCTTCCGACTGAATTTCGCCCATGAAACGCGCGAAGACCATGCCGAGACCATCGCCCTTGTCAAACGCATTGCCAAGGAGCGCAAAGCGACCATCGGAATTCTCGCGGACATTGCGGGGCCGAAAATTCGCTTGGGCGAGTTGCCGGATGGAGAAGCGCACATTCTGCCCGGTCAGCATGTCTCGCTTTCCGATAAATCCACTGACCCCAAAGTCTGGCCGGTCCGGCTGCGCGAGTTCTCCAAATATGTTGCGGTGGGTGACCCGATCTATCTGGACGATGGCACGAAGCGACTCCGCGTAGGAGAGGTCGCCGGGGATGTCGTGCGTTGCCGTGTGGAAGTCGGAGGTATAGTGCTCAGTCGCAAGGGGATGAACTTGCCCAATCTGCGCCATCCGCTTCCTGCCGTCGGTGAAAAAGATATCGAGGATGCACGAGTTGCATTGAAAGCGGGTGCGGATTGGCTGGCGCTCTCGTTTGTGGGAAATGCCGATGACGCACAACCTTTGCGACGCGTGATGCAGGAGATGCGCGTAGAAAGGCCGCTTCTTGCAAAACTTGAACGGCCCGCGGCTCTCGAGAATCTGCCTGCAATCATCGAAGCCTTTGATGGTGTCATGGTAGCCCGCGGCGATTTGGGAATCGAGATTGAATTTGAAAAAGTGCCCGCCGTTCAAACGGAGATCATTCGCGCGGCGATTCGAGCGGCAAAACCTGTTGTTGTCGCGACGCAGATGTTGGAATCTATGGTGCACTCTCCGCGCCCGACGCGCGCGGAAGTGACCGACATTGCTTATGCGATACAGAGCGGCACCGATGCCGTGATGCTCTCGGAAGAGACCGCCATCGGAGAGAATCCGGCGGAGGCCGTGCGCGTCATGGACAAAGTCGCCTTGGCCACCGAAGCCCTGCAACTTGACTCCAAAATGCTTCTCGATATGGCGCACCCTAATATCGAGGCGGCGATAGGTGCAGCCGCGGCACGCTTGGCGCACGATACCTCGGCTCGTGCGATCCTGTGTCCAACCACCTCCGGCGCCGCTGTTCGAGCCGTCACCAGGCTCCGGCCGCGCGTTCCTATCGTAGCCGTCAGCAACAATGAAGGGGTTGTCGGGCACTTGACGCTCCTTCGCGGCGTCCTGCCTTTCTACAGACCGCTCACGCAGAGCACCGACGAACGAATTGCCGCAGCCGAGAAGGTGGCATTGGATGAAGGGATTGTGTCGACAGGAGATGTCGTTGTCGAAGTGGGCGGCTATCCGCCGGGCAAAGGCAATGCGAATTTGGTGCGGGTTCGCCGGTTGTAGAGCTTGCCAAATTGGGTCAGTGTCATTGATTTTCTTGAGAATTTCTTGCCAAAGAAAGATTTCTCTTGACTTGGCTATGTGTTCACCTTATATTGTTTGAAGATAAAATCAATCGAGATATGAGGTGGACTCATGAAGAGGCACATCTTGTTCTGCACTTGGGCTGGTGTCAGCCTTTTTATTATTGTGTTTCAATCATTTGCCCAACCGCCGGACACGCTCTGGACGCGCACTTATGGGGGGAGCAGCTATGAGGACGCCTATTCCGTTCAGCAGACAGCCGACGGAGGCTATGTCCTGGCGGGATACACCGAGACTTTCGGTGGGGGGAATGGGGATGTGTACCTTGTGAAGACAAATAGCCAAGGCGACACGCTCTGGACACGCACCTATGGGGGGAGCACCTGGGATTGGGCCGAGTCCGTTCAGCAGACATCCGACGGAGGCTATATCATGGCGGGAGTTACCAATTCTTTCGGTGCGGGCAACGAAGATTTCTATCTGGTGAAGACGAATAGCCAAGGCGACACACTCTGGACGCGCACTTATGGGGGGAACAACGCAGATGACGCCTTGTCCGTTCAGCAGACCGCCGACGGAGGCTATATCGTGGCGGGAGGGACCTATTCTTTCAGAA
>JAZDIW010000087.1:0-2688 GCA_043804575.1 bacterium | reverse complement strand
GTGCGGGAACGGACTCGATCGACCTCTATTTGGCCACCACGGAGGATTCGGTTCTGAACAAGCTTCCCGCCGCCCGGAAGGTTCATAACCTTCTCGTGACTCAGTACGATCCGCCGGGTAATTTGCCGGCGAACCAAATCTACTACTGGCGCGTCGTGACGAAGAATCAGTTCGGCTCAACCGATGGCGATGTGTGGGATTTCACGGTCATCGGGGCGCCGCTTGCAGGGTCATATGACATCGGCGGTGGCAACAACGACTACAACAACTTCAATGAAGCCGTGGCGGCTCTGATGGGCAATGGAGTTTCCGCCGCCGTGACCTTCCATGTCTATGGAACCACCTATGATGAAGCGATTCAAATCGGTGACATCGCGGGTGCCAGCGCGGTTAACACCATCACCTTTTTGGATACTCCCGATGCAAACGATGCCCATTTGTACTACACCGGGGCCGCCGTGGATGGGGTCGTGAAACTGGTTGGAGCGGACTATGTGACCTTCGACGGGATTGACATCACCGCCGGAGGGGATACGCGCAAAGCCGTCTATATCGGGGCGATCAATGTCCAATGTCAGCACAACCGATTCCAGAACGCAACTTTCACGGGCAACGGGACAGTCAGTTCGGTGAGCTACACGATTAGCATGCTCGGGGCAAACAACGACGACAACCGATTCTCGAATCTTGTGGTGAAGAATGCTCGGGAGGGTTTCCACTTCACCAGCTATTCAGCAGCAGGTCAGCAATCGGCGGGCAACATCGTTGAGAACTGCTTGGTACGCGATGTGTGGACGGGTGTCTATGCGTACCAAGTGGATGGATTGCATGTGCGAGACTGCGAATTCAAATTGAACGGGAGCGGAAACTCGAGCAGCGCGTGGGGAATTTACATTGATACGCACCTCTCCGGAGACACGACTTATTTCTATCGGAATAAAGTGGACAGCATTCTGACGAGTGGAGGCAGCTCAGGCTCCGGTCTGGCTCGCATTGATCCCGATGCTGGCGCGGCGCGCGTCTACAACAACTTCTGCTATGACTTTCAAGTAACAGGCTCCGGGCAAATTCGCGCCATCTATACGGAAGTCGGGAACATCGGGGTCTATTTCAATAGCGTTCGCATCAATGATGTCACCTCTACGGGAGCTGCCTATTGCTGCTATGTCGGTTCCTCGAGCGGATATGAAGTCATTGAGAACAACATCTTCTACAACGGAGAAGCCACGAACACGGCCTATGGCATTTATGGGCTCATTTCTTCCTATGTGCCGGAAGTGCTGGATTATAACTGCTATTACGGCACCGGTGCGGCCTATAACATTGCCTCTCTCGGCGGCTCAACCTATGCCAACTTGGCCGCGCTTCAGGCGGGAACCGCTTACGAAGACCATGGCCTTGCGGGTGATCCCGGTTTCACAAGCGCCGCGAATCTGCACATTCTGAATACCGCTGCGCTTCTTCATAATAATGGACTGGCCATTGCAGGCATCGGCAATGACATTGATTTGGAGACACGACTCGTTACACCCGACATCGGTGCTGATGAGTACACCTACTTGGCTCCGGCAGCGGACTATGCGGCGCGGGAGTTCATAGGTGTTCAATACCTGTATCCGGAATTGACGCCTGTAACGATTCAGGTTTATGTCCAGAATCGCGGCTCGGCGGCACAGATCAATGTTCCGGTTCGACTTTTCTACAAGAATGTTCAGCAAGATGAGATCCTTGTTTCTTTGGATGCCTATGGAGTGGATACCCTCGCTTTCGATTGGACGACTCCGGCGGCGCGGGATACCGGCATTTTGAAAGCGCAGTGCTTCCTTGGAGGTGATGCCGTCCCCGCCAATGATAGCGTCGTGACGCAGGTGGTTGTCATCGGACAGCCGATGCACGGCATCTATGACATCGGTGGCGGAAGCAATCATTATGCGAACTTCACTTTGGCCGTAGGCGACATCCGGCTGCGCGGCGTGGACGCGGCGGTGACTTTCCGTGTCTACGGCACGACCTACACCGAAGCCATCTCTATCCCGGAGATTCCCGGCGCGTCGGCGACCAATACGGTTACCTTCCTTGAATACGCGCCCTTGGCTGTGCCTGTGGTCATCACCTATGGCTCGGGCTCCGGGACGGTGCAAATCAACGGCGCCGACTACATTACCTTTGACGGGATTGATATTGTTGCGACGGGCAGTAACACACGCGCCCTGTCTGTTTCTGGAGGAGCCGACTACAACACAGTCAGAAACTGCAATGTCACGGGGGCGGGTGCTTCGGGTTCCTCGAATTATGCCATCTATGTCACGGGCGGCGGCAACGATCATAATACGCTCCGGAACCTGACCGTCAGCGGTGGCTATTACGGCATCCGAGTCTCTGGGACCTCCTCGACAGCCGATGTTGAGAACGAAGTCGTGGACTGCGCCGTCACCGAGGGCAAATATGGTATCCATGCCGAATACCAGTATGGCCTACGGGTGCACGATTGCGATATCCAACCCGGTTGGAGCGGTTCTTCAACAGAGATCTATGGTTTCTACGCGGGCTCGCACTCCGCCAGTTGCACGACCTACTTCTATGCCAGCGAGATTCACAATATTCGCACAAGCGGCGTTTCTAATGGCATTTACTCGACTGCCAGCAGCGGCCGTCTCTGGGCCTATAACAATTTCGTCTATGATTTTG
>JAZDIW010000086.1:0-3936 GCA_043804575.1 bacterium | reverse complement strand
ATGTCCACGGGAGCCTGGACTACAAAGACACGAAGGATTCTGACATCGTGGTCATGACGGCAGGTTTGGCCCGCAAGCCGGGGATGTCGCGCGATGATTTGCTGAAAGCGAACACGGACATTGTCAAAAACGCCATAAGTCAGGTCGCCGTGCATTCACCCAAGGCCATTTTGATCATTGTGTCCAATCCCTTGGATGTGATGACTTATGTGGCGTATAAAGTATCGAAACTCCCGCATCAGCGCGTTTTCGGTATGGCCGGGATTCTGGATACCGCCCGTTTGAGGGCGTTTGTTGCGATGGAGCTGAAGGTGTCGGTGCGCGATGTCTCGACCATGGTGCTGGGTGGCCACGGAGACACGATGGTTCCGTTGCCGCGCTTCACCACCGTCGGCGGCATTCCCATCACCGAGCTAATGCCGAAGGAGCGCGTGGATGCCATCATGCAGCGCACTCGCGACGGAGGCGCGGAGATCGTCAAGTATCTCAAGACAGGTTCGGCCTACTATGCACCTTCTGCCGCTGTAGTGGAGATCGTGGATTCGATCGCGAAGGATCGCAAGCGCGTTCTGCCCTGCTGTGCGTGGTTGACAGGTCAATACGGCGAGAAGGACCTCTACATGGGGGTGCCCGTCGTTCTCGGGCGTGGCGGCGTGGAACGCATTCTTGAACTGCCGTTGAATACCGAAGAAAAGGCCCTCTTCAAGAAGAGTGCTGACCATGTTCGCGCCACGGCGGCTGAAGCGGTCATTTAGCCCTTCTATCGTTTCCGGATAAGCCTGCGAATGTCGCAGGGAGGTTTCTATGGCGAAGGTAGCGGTCATTCTCTCGGGCTGCGGCTTTTTGGATGGCGCAGAAATTCACGAGTCGGTCCTGACGCTTCTGGCGCTCGACAAGGCGGGCATCTCGTATCAATGCGTTGCGC
Organism: bacterium; assembly: GCA_043804575.1. Lineage (GTDB taxonomy): Bacteria > Electryoneota > RPQS01 > RPQS01 > DYHQ01 > JAZDIW01. Next base: position 3,011 of record JAZDIW010000086.1, on the reverse strand, counting down.
CGAATATCCCGCAGATGCATGTCGTCAATCATCTAACGGGTCAGCCCGTTGCCGCAGAAGCGCGCCAGATTCTTGTCGAGGCCGCGCGCATCGCTCGAGGCGACATCAAGGATCTGGCCACGGTGAACCCTGCGGACTTTGACGGCGTGATTCTGCCGGGAGGATATGGTGCGGCAAAGAACTTGTGCGACTATGCCGTCAAAGGGGACGCTTGCCAGATCAATCCGTTGGTCGAGGCCTTTCTCGTCAAAATGGTTGAGGCTCGAAAGCCCGTGGGGGTCATTTGTATTTCGCCCGTCGTTCTGGCTCGCGCTCTGAAGGGTCGGAATCTACATCCAAAGCTCACGATCGGCACGGACTTGGGAACGGCGAAGTCCATCGAGGCTTTCGGCTCCAGGCATGTGGAATGTGCAACCCGCGATTGCATCGTGGACGAGGAGTACCGAATCGTCTCGACCCCAGCCTACATGACCGGGAAGAGTATTTCGGAAGTTGCGGCGGGAATTGAGAGGCTTGTTCGGGAATTCGCAAGGCTTCTGGGGGCATAAGAGGCACGGACAAGTTCATTCCTCTCAGGAAGGCGAACAAATCCGCTGGAAAAGCCATGATTAGTTCAAGCGGCGAAAGGAATTGCCGACGCGTGAACTCCCTGCCGCTACCCTAAAGGAGATGACTGAAAAGAGAGAAGTCCTTCTAAGAATATCTTGCGAAAAGACCTCCTGTTGCGTATATTAATGTTTGCCGGTTTTGACCGGGCAGACCTGTATGCGCCAAGGCAATTGACCCAGGGGGCCGGCGGATTCTTCCGTTTGGCCCCTTCTTTTTGACCGAAACCGAGGAAAAATCCGTTTTGGAAGAACGAGTTCCGACAATTCTCGTTGTTGACGACGATCCAGAAATCTTGAGCATTCTGGAGTCCTTCTTACTTCAGGAGGGTTATCGGGTATGGGTCGCCACCACCGGGGAGGAGGCGGCTGAGCTGGCGGATTTGGACGAGGTGGATTTGGCGCTGATTGACCTGCGCTTGCCGGGCCAGATCGATGGCCATTCTCTGGTGCGGGATTTCAACCGACGGTTCCCGCAAATGCTGAAGATTATCGTCTCCGGAATGGGAGATTTGGATGATGCGATTGCGGCGATTGAGCAGCAGATCTTCGCCTACCTGAAGAAACCGTTCCCGAGCCTTCGGGAGGTCGGCCTCTTGGTGCACCGCGCTTTCGAGCAGGCGCGCCTGGCGCGGGAGAATCTCGCCTATCAAGAGCGCTTGGAGAGACTCAATCGCGACTTGGAGAAAACGGTGGAGCAGCGCACCACCGAAGTCGTGCGCTACCGGGATACTCTCTCCTATCTTTTCCGCGTCAGTTCCCACATCGCCGCGCTCGAGACGATTGACCGCATGCTGGAGTTCATCTGCCAGGCGTTAGTGGATGCGGGGCTCTTTGAGCGCGCCGTCTTGCTGACCGCCGATGAAAGATTCTTGATCAATTTCGTCGGGGGAGCCGTGGCGGAGCAGTCCAATGAGGCTCTGCTTCGTGACTTGGCCCTCTTGCGCGGAACACCTCTGCGGCCTTATGAATTTCATTCGCGGCCCCGCGTGATCGAAGGCGCCTATTATCTTCCCTATGAAGCGGGCATCGCGCCGCACTTGCCCGAGGCGGGAGATTGGCGCGCGGGAGATCGGTTCTTCTTTCCCTTGCGACGGGCTGACGGCCGGGTCTTCGGCTTTCTGAGCGTCGAGGAGCCTCGCGACGGTCGGATTCCGGGAGAGGAGATCATTCGAATACTCCAGCTGCTTCTGACTCATGCCGTGCTCTATATTGAAAGCCACGAGATGAAGCAACAACTCTTGCATCATGCGAGCACCTTGGAACGCCGAATTCTCGAGCGAACGCGGGAACTGGAGGAGAGTCAGGAGAAATTCAGTCGCCTGGTCAATTGCACGAGCGATATCGTCTATATCACGGACGAGAAGGGAGTGATTGTCTATCTGAATGAGGCGTTTCAAAGGACACTGGAGTATGAGCGGGAGGATTATGTCGGTCGGTCTCTTGCCGTTCTCTTCGCCGAGCTGTGCACGGACAATCCGATCAATCGCCGGGTGAAAGCCTTTGCCGAAACGCCCGAATCCGCCGAGGGACTTCTGACGGCGGAACTCGTGTCGCGTCGAGGTGACAAGGTGCTCTTGGAAATCAATCGCACACCCATCTGGCATGCGGGGCATTTTCGAGGGAGCCAAGGAATTGCGCGCGATGTTACGGAGCGACAGGCTCTCCTGCAGCGGCTGGTGGGAGCCGAGCGTTTGGCGGCGACGGGAAGGCTGTCGGCAGGCATTGCGCACGAAATCAATAATCCTCTTCAGGCCATTTCCTCCCATTTGTCTCTGGTCGCCTCCAAGGTCGGCGAAGAGAGCAATGTTCGGAAAAATCTCGACATGATTCGTGAGAGCATTGACCGCATTCGCGACATTGTTCGGCAAATGCTCGATGTGCATCGGCCCTCGCCACAGCAGCGAGCCCCCACCGATATGAACCGCATTCTGAGCGATGTTCTGTCTCTTGCGGAGAATCAGCTCACGAAGACCGGCGTGAGAGTCAAGAAGGAACTTGGCACCGGCATCCCCTCTGTGGATGGCGAAAGCCAGGAGTTCCATCAGGTGTTCCTGAATCTCGTGCTGAATGCTCAAGAGGCGATGTCGCGGGGAGGAATTCTGACGGTTCGAACTTTCCTATCGGGTGCGGAAGTCGTCTGCGAGATTTCGGATACGGGAGTCGGAATCCCCAAGGAGCACTTGGAGACGATTTTCGAGCCGTTCTTTACCTATCGGGCAAGCGGGGATGGAACGGGACTTGGCCTCTACTTGGTGCGCAGTATCGTTCAGAAATATGAGGGCTCCATTCAGGTGGAATCCCAGATGGGCGTCGGAAGCACTTTTCGTGTAAGGTTCCCTGTCTCTGCAACGATCTGATGGATCCGATAAGGGAGTATGTTGCAAGAAGCCCTGGAATGATGCC
>JAZDIW010000085.1:0-2834 GCA_043804575.1 bacterium | reverse complement strand
TCTATGGGAAGATAGAGATATTCCAATCGCGGATCCAGTTCGAGAAGATCCCATTCACTCGTCAGGCGCAGGTGGGTCAGCTTGTCAATCTCGGGCAAAATTCCTCGGTTCCGGAAATCCGTTCCATGATAGAAGCAGACCACTTTCTTCCCGGTCGCAGTTAGTCTCTTCAGCCAGCGTGCATCGCGGTAGAACTCCAGACCCCCATCGAGGTGGTAAATGTCAAAATCGTCCAGCTCGTGTCTTCGAATCGCCTCTTCAAAACGAGGTCGCAGCCGCTCGTCTCTCAAGGCAAAGAGCCATCGCTCCCAAAACGGCGGAGCCCAGAGCGGAGGATGCTCATCGCGCACTCGGTCGGGACTTGCGCCACGCAGCCCCATGAGAAGGCGTTTCGCAAGTCTTACCCACGGCTTATCCGGCATCAAAGGCAAATTCAAGCAGATATCTTCGGGAAACTGATAGTGGCTATGGAAGAAAGTCACATAGCGACATTCGTTGCCACGGCGGCGATGCTCCGCTTGGAAGAGGGCAAGAGTGCCGGACACATGTTCGGCGGCGATGTGGAGTATTTTCATGAATGACCGAATAGCTCTCTGAGCCGGCGCTTCTCTTCAGGACGCAGGAAACCCGTCGCCCAAAGGACGAAGGGCATCGCGACAACGATTCCCACACGCGCCAAGACTCCACTGAATACCTCGAGCGATCCCAAGAAAAAAAGCACGGCGATGACAAGTGAGATATGCAATAGCCGACCCCACTGATAAGGCAAAGGATAGCTTCGGCGAATAAGAAACCACAGCAAGAAAGCCTCAACGGCAAATGCGACCACAGTCAGCCACGCGGCAGCCCACATTCCATAGCGGGGAATGAGGAGAAAGTTTCCTGCGATGTTTATGCCTGCGGCAACGCCTGTTACCCAGGGGAGAAGAGTCATCTTCTTCTTGATATAGACTCCAACCATCAAGTTGGCGTAAATGCCGTCGAAGATATGCGCCAAGAGAATCAGCGGGAAAACACCGAGGCCCGCCCAATAGCGCTGTTCGATGATGGCGCCTCCAATGATGGGAAGATTTGTCGTGATCAAGGGAGGTACAAGAAGCGACAGTCCCAGAAACAGAAATCCGCACAGCAGAATAAAGTAGGTCAAGACGCGGGCAAAGAGCTCCGGCGCCTGCTTCTCTTCGGCATGAGACAGGAAGAACGGCTGCCAGGCGAAGCGAAAGGCTCCGACTACAACGGCCATGAACATGCCGAGCTTGTACCCCGCGCTGTAGAGCCCCGCTTCCTCCAAGCCGCGCAGAGCCTCGAGAATCTTTCGATCCGCCAGTTCAATGGCCATCACAAAAAGATAGGTCGGAATGTTAGGCAAACCGAAAGCGAGCATTTCACGCAAGCTTTGTCTGTTGAAGCTCAGTTTTGCATGACGGAGAATCCCCGGCAACTGAATGCCCAGTGTAATCAACGAGGCCCAGAAATTCGCCCAGAGAACACCGGCCACAGACCAGTGCCAAACTCCGATGAAGAGGATGTTCAAGGCAATATTTATGATCACATTAATTAGCTTGATCGTGGCAAAGCGAAAAGGGCGATGCGTGCCGCGCAACATGATAAAGGGAAAGGTCGAAAGAGTATCAAAGAAGAGAATGGCCGCGCAGACTCGAATCATTCGCGGTGCAATATCCGGATGAACAGGCTCGCGAATGAGCCAACTTGAAATCTCCGGAGCTGCGATCATCGCGAGTGCCATCAGCCCAAAGGAGGAGACAAAAGAGGTCACAAGAGTCGTCCCAAAAATCTCCCGACGCAACGACTCGTCTTTCTGCATCGTGTAGTATCGCAGAAAGGCGATGTCCAAACCATAGAAGTAGAAAGTCTGCGTCACGGCGATGAAGAGATAATAAAGTGTGACCTCTCCATATTCGGCAGGCGCGAGCTGATAGCTGTAGTAGGGCAGGAGCAGAAAAGTAACGAAGCGCGTCAGAATATGACCGACGCCGTAAACGGCGGATTCCTGGGACAGGCTTTTCAGTTCCTTAAACATACGCCCCTTCCAAGAAAGGAACGAAGAAGAGCAGATAAGGGGCCAGCAATAATCCCAACAACACCCACTGTCGGACGACGGACCTCCCTCCCACTCCAAGAAGGGCTACCCAGACAGGCCATGAGACGAGCAGATACCGTCCCTCGGCTTGGAAATACGAGAGGTTCAACCAAACAAAAGCGCCAAGCGATGCCAAAAAGAGAAGAGCACATGGGATGGGAAATCGCAAGTTTTTCAGCTGCGCTATCGAAGAAATCAGAAGATATGCGCACGCCAAAACCACACCAAGAACGAGCAATCCTCCTAACCAGCCACACCAAAATTCCTGCCATGGGAAAAAGAGCGAGCGCGCGGCATAAGCCCATGCGGGCAGGGAAAAAGGCGCTCCCGCATTCGGCTCTCCGAATCCCGCTGCCAACGGCAACAACGAATCGAAACCCTGCACATTGCGAATCCAAAGGGGCACGGTAGCCAAAACGACCACCATCGCCCATAGAAGCCAGCACAGCGACCGCTTCCATCTCCTCTGCAAAACAGAAGAGAGGATTGGAAGAGGCAAGAGGAGCAACAGAGATAACTTCGTGAAGAGTCCCGCTATCATGACAAGAGACCAAAAGAGGAAATGGCGTCCTGTAGCAGGGTTTTCCTCGGCTTTGAGCCAGAAGTAGACTGCCAATCCACCAAGAAGCCAACTGAGAGCGTCATTGGAAACCAGAGAGCTGAAGCGGACGAAGCTGCCCAAGATAGAAGTGACGATGGCTGCACCAATGGCTGCCGCTTCGCCCAAGCCAAG
>JAZDIW010000084.1:0-3184 GCA_043804575.1 bacterium | reverse complement strand
CCCCCGAAATGTTCGCGGCTCAGCCATTCAATAACTCTGTCGGAGATTGGCCTAAATCCTTAACCTATTAATTTCGCAAAAAAAAGCTCGAAAATCAAGCGACCGGCACACCCACGACAGACAATTTGGAAATGTCCAAATTCCTTGCGATGCACTGCCTCGAAAAGAGCGCACTGCCGTGCGGCACTACCTCACTTCGCCCCCAGGCGCATCTGCTTTGCCGTCTCTTCAATTTCTGTCAAATCCCGCTGCATTTCGCTCCAACCATACCAAAAGGCATAGTCGGGATTCGCATGGAAAGTCCCCTGAAAGGTTCTCATGCGATGCTCGAGATACATGAGAAACAGCTTCTGCTCTATGGCCGTAGGCGCATCATGGAAGGTCAGCAAATCCGGAAAGGGATAGGCGTAACTATCAGGTTTCCTCAAGATTCCATCTTTGTACAGGGCGGCGACGGCGCGTATCGCCTCGGCCATCAAACGGTCGGCTTCTCGAATCATCCGGTCACCCTTTTCGAGTTCTGTCCGTGCGAAATTAATCGAATGGCATGAATTGCAGACCTTGAGCATTTTGTCGCGCTCTTTCTGCCAATCATCTTGTGTCAACCGGGCAAGATCCACGCTCTTTACGACATCGAGCCGTGGTGTCGGTTTTCCACCGGGATCAAGCACGCCCAGCGCCTGAAGAATCGTGGCGCGGTCAGCGGCCCAGGCGGTATCCTCCGGCATGGGCAGGCGCACAGCCAGAAATCCCCATGCCGTTCGAACGGCATGGTTCCCCTCACCCATGTGGCAGGTTTGACAGGTCGGAGCAGCCGCGTCTTGCGGGAGCGCACCACTCTGTTTGAGCAGATGGCGAACACCGTGTTTGGAGGAGGAATACATCTCCCATTGAGGATGGTCAAACCCCATGTGGCAGGTCTGGCAGGCTTGCGGCGAGCGTGCCTCGTCAAGCGAAAAAGTGTGGCGTGTGTGACAGGCATCGCACGAAGCGACTCCGAACTTGCTCCCTTGCCTTTTCAGTTCCGCGATTTCCGCTTCCGTTTTGAGCCCATGTTTATGGCATCCTCCGCATCCTTTCATGCCTTCCATCAAAGCCATCGGCTGCCAATGGGCCGTCGGCATCGCTTTCATCGCCGTCCATGCCAATGCATGTTTTCCCGCTGTGAACTGCGCCACCTGCGTCTCGTGGCACATCGCGCAGGTCTGCGGCGTGGGGATTTTGGCTTTGGCGACATCTTGCTCCGACTGATGCTCGGTACCATGACAAACCGAGCAATCCACGCCATTTTGACTGTGTTTGCTGAGTTCCCAGTCCGCCACAATTCCCGGTGTGACTTTTCTGGCCGTGAAGATGCCCGCTCCCTTGTGGCATTCGACGCATTTTTGAGCCGAAGCGTTGCCCGCAAGAAGAAAGCTTATCATGACAGTGACAATCGCTCGATATAGCATGAGTTTCCTTCCTTATCTATATCTATGAATTGAAGTTTGAAGTTCGCACACATTCAAATCTACTTTGGTTTGGAAGCGTCGAGAGAGCCGAGATGCTCGATATTCAAGAAATATCTGCGGCCGCGCTTTTCGCCTTTGGCGATGAGGATGCCTTTGTCGCACAGCCGCCGCAGTCGCTGGCGGGCTGCCGTCTCCGAAATATCGAATGCCCGCGCCACATCACGGTTAGAAAGTCCCGCATATCCCTCTTTCGACAAGAGCTCGGTCCATTGCTTGATTTCGCGAGATGACAAGCCGGTCATTTTTTGAAGATGATGGCCGATTTCGGCATAGAAATCGGAGGAAACATCCTTCACCTTCGCTTGCAGAAAGCGGAAATCTGCAGGCGAAAGCTCCTCATGGTCACTGAGGAGCATTGCTCGCTCAACGGCAAACGCAAGCTGCCGCACATTGCCCGGCCAATCGAATTCCGAAAGAAACGGCAGGGTTTCCGGTGCAAAGCGATATTGCATGATGGTGGCGCTTTTCATCATGGCTTGGTTGAGAAAATGAGTGGCCAGAAGTAAAATGTCCTCGCGACGCTGACGCAGAGGCGCGATCTTAATGGGGAAAAGGCTGACGCGATAGAAGAGGTCTTGCCGGAAAGTACCGCTGGCGACGAGGCTCTCCAAGTCTTTGTTCGAAGCACACAGAACGCGCACATCCACACGCGTGGATTTGGCTCTTCCGATCTTCTGGATTTCACCGCTGTCCAGAAAGCGCAGCAGCGCCACTTGTGCATTCGGTGTCAACTCTCCGATTTCATCCAAGAAGAGAGTTCCGCCGTGAGCCGCCTCCACTTTCCCGATTTGCCCCTGCCGATGCGCGCCGGTGAACGCCCCGGGTTCGTAGCCGAAAAGCTCTGCCGCATAGAGATTCTCGGGTAACGCTCCACAATTGACGGCGATAAACGGCCCATCACGCCGCTGCGAAACTTGATGAATGATGGTGGCGAAGAGCTCCTTACCTACACCGGTCTCCCCCAAGAGCGTCACGGGCACATTCGTGGGGGCGATGCGCAGAGCAAGCTCGAGACTTTGTCTAAACAGGCGCGAGCGTCCCACCGCGATTTCTTCCACTTCGCCCCATTCAGCGGATTTGCCCTGCGTCTGCGCCAAATTTCGGAGATCCGAGAGATGAGGCAATCCCTTCGGCCAGAGCCGAAAGAGCAGCCGCTCATTCTCAGAGGGTTCCGCAACCGCGAGGATTTCCCTTGCCGTTTCCACTCTTTGCACCAGTTGATCGAAGAGAAGAGAGAGCGGCTCGATTTTCTCTGACGGCAGTGCAAACCCTGCATCCACCTTTTCACGAAGAAGTGCGCGCCACAGGCGCAGTAGCGAATTTTCCAGAAGACGAACAGGCTCGCTCATTTCGACTCCGCCGCCAGGGGAACGACTTCAAAAGCGTCCACATCCACAAGGCCCTTATCGGTGAGCTTCAGATGTGGGATGACTGGCAACGCCAAAAACGAGAGAGCCATGAAAGGCGCACCGATTTTCACGCCGAGAGACTTGGCAGCATGTTCAATCCTTGCCAGACTCTCTGTCACCTCGCGCGCGGGTTTATCGCTGACAAGACCGGCAATGGGAAGCGCGAGCTCTGCCAAAACCTTTCCGTTGTTTACGACGCACAGACCTCCACCCAGCTCTTTCAGAGTTGCCACGGCGAGCAGCATGTCATCGTCGCTCATGCCC
>JAZDIW010000083.1:0-2188 GCA_043804575.1 bacterium | reverse complement strand
CCGGCTTGAGGTATTCCCAGATTGTTTGGACCGAGCCGGGCGCGGGGAATCCGACTCGGTGTTGGAGCCGCTTTTCACGTCCTTTTTCCTGCCCCCGTGCCCTACAATCGTGTCGGCTATGAGCGGATGTAGACCGCTTATCATCGCGTTGGTTTTCCAGCAATGCCGGAAATCATGAATTCGGGGCATCGCTCCTTATCACGTGTCCGAGACAAAGCTATGTGGAGGCGGCTGCTGAAACCTCCCTATTTCTGCGAAGGCAATTAGCGGAGACTCTTGAGGACTGATATAGAAAGGCCGCTCCGGATTATGACTCCATGCAGGCAATACTTATCAACAGAGCCATGCCTGCGCAAAAAGGAGAATAGATCCACGTGTCCAGGTGGGCAAACCGGGTGTCACGCACGCGTTTAAAAAACCCGGCATAGCGGAAGTCTCCGACAGCGCGGATCGCGAACACGACCGCGGTCAACCATGCGCCTCCGCGGACAAGTTTGTTCGCCACAACGACTTCAGGCGCCTCCAGTAAGCCGACCCGAACGGCCGGCAGAGTGGCCATCGCGAAAAGACCGAGAGCTACCAATGCTGTTCCGAGCGCGCTTGGGTTCAGCACCGGCAGCCCCGCTGACGTCGGAATTGCCGCAGCCTTGCCGGCGTTGCCTCCAGCAGCCCAGTAGACGTGTAGGATTCCCAGCAAAATCAATATCACTACCGCTGCGCCGCCGGCGATCATTCAGCTCCTCCTTCATTCTTAAACCGGACGGAGGATTTTCCGCGTCGGGCCGCAAGGTCGAACCTCCGCCGAATAGCTTCGTCCGCCCCCGGTCCAGGCACGACAATCGCGTCTCTCAGCGAAAGCGCCTTGCCCCCAGATGTACGTACCTGAATTTGAGAGATCTCTTCCTTAGTTTCCCGGTCAAGAACTCGAATGGGCGTATGGTCGAGACCGTTGATCCATCGATCCCCCCACTGCATGAGTGCGATTATCACCGGGAACAGATCCCTGCCCTTGTCGGTGAGAGTGTAATCCTGGGGATTGCCTCTGCCTGTCACTGGGCTCCGCTCCATGACCCCAGCTTCGACGAGTTTTGACAAACGGTCGCTCAACACATTCTTGGCGACCCCCAGGTTCTTCTCGAAGTCGCTGAACCGCTTTGTCCCGAAGAAGGCCTCGCGCACAATCAGCAGTGTCCACCATTCGCCGATGATTTCCAGAGCCCTGGCGACAGAGCATACTTGAGATTGGAAGACGGAATTTCTCATAAAGATAGTATGGCACATTTAGTTGCTTGACACAACCAATTTGATTTGGTAGTGTGAAGAAACTAAAACATAAACCTTGAAAAGGAGGATCTTCTGATGGGACACGCAGTCAACGCAAAGGACGAGGTATACCGGCTGCTGGCCGAACGACTGAACAGAAATCCGGTGGGGACACCCATAAACGAGACCCTGATGGCCATTCTTCATCGTCTCTACACGGAAACGGAGGCCGCGGTGGGCAACAAGTTTCCTTTGCTCCCCATGACATTGGAACGGATTGCCGCTGTCACGGGAGGCGCGGACGGCCGGCTGAAGGGAATCCTGGATGGAATGGCCAACAAGGGGCTGGTGATTGATATTCCCAGAAAAGACACTGTCTACTATATGCTGGCCCCTATGGTCGTCGGGTTTTTCGAATACACTTTCATGCGAGTCCGAGACGAAGTGGACATGAAAGAGCTGGCAGATCTATTTCAAACGTATTTTCACAACAGGGAAGTAATAGAAGAATTTACGGGCGGTGACACGAAGATACAGCGGACCTTGGTGTACGAAAGCCTTATACCCCTGGCTGTTGAAACGGAGGTTCTGCCCTATGAAAAGGCGAGTGAACTCATTCGAAAGGCGGGTGGGGGAGCCCTCTCCCTATGCTCGTGCCGCCACAAAGCAAGTCATTTGGGAAAAGCCTGTGACGCACCCCTTGAAGTTTGTACAAGCATCGGACCGGCGGCCGGCTGGATCGTGCGCAGGGGAATTGGGAAGCCGGCCACAGTGGATGACTTACTGCGGGTGCTCGATGAAACGGAGAAACTCGGCTTGGTTCATAATTGTGACAATGTCTTGAATGATCCTACTTATATATGCCATTGCTGCGGCTGTTGCTGCCATGTGTTAGTGAGTATTAATGATCACGGCAAATATGCCA
>JAZDIW010000082.1:0-6708 GCA_043804575.1 bacterium | reverse complement strand
CGGCCTTTGCAGCCAATAGCAATCCGGCGAGCGGCTCAACTGAAATCAACACCTTAGATCAAGTCACGGCGGATTTGGATGACGGCGACACGATCCAGATTACGGGAACCAGCCAAGACGGGACAGCCGTTTCCGTAATCTTTACCTACGGGGCGGCCAATGACGGCACAACCTTGCAGGACTTGATCGATGTGGTCAATTCTGCCGGCGGCTATGACAGCGCGGCGGCAGCGGGATCGACCATTTCCATTGATGCTTCGGGGAAATTGATCCTCAGAGACAATCAGCGAGGTGCCAGCCAAACCACAATCCAGATGAGCTTCCAGGATGCGGGATCCAGCCCATCGGCGATGCTCTTGCCCACCTTCATCAACACGCAAGAAGGAACGACGGGAACTCATGCGGCTTCCATCTTTGTTTACGACAGCCGAGGGGAGCGTCACCGGGTGGAAATCACCTTTACCCAGGATGTGACGACGCAGAACACTTGGAACTGGGAAATCATCGTGGACGATGGCCGGCTGAATGCAGCCAACGCCGGACTGGCGGGCAATGTGGGCGCCATCACCTTCAACACGGACGGGACTCTGAATACTTTCACCGGAGGTCCCTTGACGTTCACCCCCCCGGGAGCCCAAGGAATCGTGGTCAATCTGAATGGAGGCACTGTGGGAACCAATAACGGAATCACCCAGTATGCGTCCTCTTCCACAACGATTGCACTGCACCAAGACGGCCACGGCATGGGCGACTTGGAGGATTTCAGCATCACCCAGAGCGGGGAGATTATCGGAAGTTACTCGAACGGTGTGTCTCGCACTCTGGGCCAAATTGGGGTGGCACGCTTTGCCAATGCCTCCGGATTGGAATTGGCGGGCGAGAATCTTTACCGAGCGACGGTGAACTCCGGGGATCCCAAGGTTCGAGTCGAAAGCGGGGTAATGAATCGCATTTATTCCGGCTACCTCGAGCTTTCGACGGTGGATCTGGCCCGAGAGTTTACGGATATGATTGTGGCACAGCGCGGATTTCAGGCGAGTGCCAGGGTAATCACAACGGCGGATCAAATACTGCAAGAAGTGACTCAGCTCAAACGGTAGTTGAGAACAGCGACGGGGGGCGCTTCACGCGCCCCCCCATCACCCTCCGCCGCATTCCCCTTCGCACTCCCTGCGCGCTCCCGTCCGAGAGAGGGCAAGTGATTCCTCTGACGCGCCTGAATGGCCAAAACTTCTATTTGAACCTCGATTTCATTGAAAGCATCGAGGCGTGCCCCGACACGCTCATTACTCTGACCAATGGCAAGCATCTCTTGGTGCAGGAGACGCCGGATGAAATCAGCGATCGTGTCCTATCGCTGCGACGCTACCTGCAGGGGACGGGTCCGCGCCCGGTCTTTCTAAAACCGATGACAGAAAACGCAGAGACCAATTCGGGATGCCTCGGGTAATGTGAGGGACATGCATCTTCATGGCTGATTCCAAGACTCTGGAGGTTTCGCGGCCTCCATCCGAAGAGCCCCGGGATGCCCCGGAGCCGTCGGAGGCTTCTTCGGCTCCCACGAAGAGCAACTTTACTAAGTGGGCCGTTCTTGCCGGTGTGCTCGTCCTACAGGTTATTGCCTCCTATTTCCTCCAACGAGCGCTGCTCTTCTCCCCGCCGAAACCGGCACAGGCCCACACGGTGGAAGTCAAGCAGACCACGGAGAAGAAACGCAAAGGCCACGCGGCAGAGGCAAGCAAGGCAAGTGAAATCGTTTTACTCGATGAAATCATCGTCAATCCGGCGGAAACGGGCGGCCGCCGCTTCTTGGCGGCCACCATCGGATTCGAAGTCACCGGAGAAGAGCCCAATGTCGTCGAACAGCGAAAACCCCTCATCCGCGATAGGCTTATCGGACTTCTTTCCTCCAAGACGATCACGCAGCTTGCGGACATCACCTATCGAGATACGCTTCGCGCGGAAATCCGAACGAAAATTGAGGAGGAACTGCACCCACTTTCTGTCCCGCGGGTCTTTTTCACAGGATATGTGTTGCAGTGAGGAGCTATCGTGAGTAAAATCCTAACCCAGGAAGAAATTGACGCTCTGTTGCGAAATGTCTCTCAAGGACAAAGCGTCAGCGCGATCGAGGAGTCGAAAGAACGCTCCTCGCACCTGTATGACTTCAAGCATCCGGATCGAATCTCGAAAGAGCAACTGCGGACGCTTCGAACGATTCACGACGGATTCGCCCGAACCTTCGGCACCTATCTTTCGACGAGTCTGCGAACGATGGTGGATATCAACCTGCTCTCCATTGATCAGGTGGCCTACGGCGAATACATGCTGGCCCTGTCGGTTCCTTCCTGTATCTATGTCATATCCTCGAAGAATCTCAAGGGATCGGGAATCTTGGAAATCGCGCCGCAATTCGCCCTCATGCTCGTGGATCGGCTCTTGGGGGGAAGCGGGTCGCGAGTCGATCGCGTGCGGGAAATCACCATCATTGAACAAAACATCCTAAAGAGGGTCGTGGACAAAGCCTTGGTCATTCTCAACGATGCCTGGCATCATATTGTGCCGGTGAACCTCTATGTCGAGTCCTTTGAATCCAATCCGCAGTTCGTCCAAATTGCACCCGCCTCCGAGACGGCGGCGGTCATCTTCTTTGAAATCGTCGTTCGAGACATGACGCTTCCGCTGAATATCTGTTTCCCCTATTTTGTTCTCGAGCCGTTGCTCCAGCACCTGGCCGACGAAAGCTGGATGGCGCTCACCCGACGCCGCGGCTCCGTTCAAGAGGTTTCGGACATCCGAGCGCGCCTCCAGCTCACTCCCTTGGTGCTGACGGTGCAACTCGGCCAGACGACCATACGATTGCGGGATCTTCTGAATTTGCAGCAGGGGTCCATCTTGGCTCTGAACGAGCGCCGAGATCAAGAATTGAAAATTCGGGTGAATGGGAAAGTGAAGTTCTGGGCCATGCCCGGCACATCGAACAATCGAAAAGCTGTCAAAATCCTGCGTCGCGTTTCACCTTACGAGGAGGTCATTCATGAGTGAGGTGCTCTTTAATGAGGTCATTGACGAAAAATTCGGAACGATGGAGGAGGCCTTCCGGCAGAGCCTCGAAGAGGTTCTGGGCAAGGGACTCGGCAAGCCGTGCCAAGTGACCCGCGAAGAATCCCGAGTATTCAACTTCCGAACCGTCAAGGGATTCTTTCCGGAGCAAGTGGTCTTCCTTTCCATCTCCCTGGAAGGATCCATGGGCGAGATGAAATTCCTCCTGGATCCGTCCGCGGCCGCCTTCTTCGCTGACCTGATGATGACGGGAGACGGCACCGCCGCATTCTCTGGGGAGGAACATCTGGATGCCATTCGCGAGATGATCAGCCAGATCTTGGGAGACTATACGACCGCTCTAAGCTCGCAACTCGACAAGCGAATCGCTGTGGGGGAGATTCGCGCAACCCTTCTGGATATCTCCCCGTCGGATTTTGCCGAAGACAATTGGGTTTGGTCACCCTACAAGATTGACCTGGAAGGAGAGCGTCTGCTGCTCAAGATGACCTCTCATGCCGTCATTCACAATCTCATTGAAGGATCCGCGCCGAAGGATTCCGAGGAAGTCCGACCAAAGGAACAGAGCTCTCCCCGCGCTCGCGACATGGAAGCCCGTCCTGCGGACTCGGCGACACGCGACATGGAATTGCTCTTGGACATTGACCTCCCGATTGTCATTGAACTCGGTAGAACCTCTCTTCTCATTCGTGAAATTCTCAAGCTCGGTCCGGGGTCCATTATCGAATTGGACAAGCTGTCCGGCGAGCCCGTGGATGTCTATGTGAACGACAAGAAATTCGCCGAAGGCGAGGTCGTGGTGATTGACGAGAATTTCGGCGTGCGGGTGACTGAAGTGATTCGCCCCGATGAGCGATTGAAAGCCTTGCGGGACTGAAGATGCTTTGGCTTTCCATAGTGAAAATGATCGCCGTTTTGCTTGGCGTCCTCGGCCTGATTCTCCTGCTGGCCTATCTGGCACGCCGATTGGGACTGTCCCGCTATCGAGGCCGCCATGACGGCAACGGCGTGGAGATACTTGGAACTCGTTCGCTCGGGCCGCGCCGTCAAGTCGTGATCCTGCGAGTGGGAGACTCCATCCTCCTGGTCGGTGCGACCGACCGAAACCTGACACCCCTGATGGAAATTCGAGACCCGGAAGAACGCGAGAAAATCCTGAAAGGCTTTGAGAAGACTCTTCCGCCATCGTTTCGAGGAATTTTGCGAAAGTTCGAATCCTCCTGAACGACCATGAGAACAACCGGACGACTGATTATCGGAGCCCTCTTCCTTCTCTTGGCGCCTGTGGCCCTGTTTGCCCAGGCGATCCCGCACATTACCGTGGGGATCGATCCGACCGGCGAACCGACTCAAGTGGTCGGAACTCTGCAGGTGATGGCGCTGCTGACTCTCTTGGCCTTCGCCCCCGCTTTGGTCCTGATGACCACGAGCTTCACGCGCATTATTGTGGTGATGCATTTCCTGCGGCAAGCCCTGGGGGCCGGTCAAATGCCGCCCTCTCAGCTCATCATCGGCCTGTCGCTCATTCTGACTTTCTTTGTCATGCAGCCTTGCCTCGAGCAGATTCATGATCAAGCCTTGCGGCCGTATCTGGCCAAAGAGATCGCCCAGAAAGAGGCCCTGGATCGCGCCGTGCAGCCCCTGAGAGAATTCATGCTGCGCCAAACGCGGGAGCAGGACTTGGCTCTCTTTGTTCGACTCTCGGGTCAACCGCGACCCCAGAACGCCGGCGACATCCGCTTGGGTGTTCTCATGCCGGCCTTTCTCATCAGCGAACTGCGCATCGCGTTTCAAATCGGATTCATTCTCTATCTGCCCTTCCTCATCATTGACATGGTGGTCGCCTCGGTGCTCTTGGCCATGGGAATGATGATGTTGCCGCCGATTATGATCAGCTTGCCCTTCAAAATCCTGATGTTCGTTCTTGTGGATGGCTGGTACTTAGTGGTGGAATCCTTGGTTCGAAGTTTTCATTGAGGAGGGAGACCGTGACCGAACAACTCGCAATCTACTTGACGAGCCATACTCTGACAACCGCCCTGATGGTATCGGCTCCCATGCTCTTGGCCGGTTTGATTATCGGCGTGTGCCTCTCCATTTTCATGGCCGTCACGCAAATCAACGAAATGACCCTGACGTTTGTCCCGAAGATCATCGTCACTCTGCTGGCGCTTATGTATTTTTTGCCGTGGATGAGCCGAATGCTGATGGATTTTGTGCGCGAGCTTTTCATGGTGATTCCCACTTTGACTCAATGAAATCTTCGGATAGGAGAGAAGCCGTCCCGTAAACCACCGGGGAAACATGGAAAAGACAATCGACATTAAATCGGCCATTGCCGTCAAGATTTCTCCGGATCGGATGAAGGCCCATGTGGTCCTTCCGCGCGATCCCAACATCGCGGTGGGGCCGGACGATTTGAGAACCGCCCTGTCCGAGGCGGGCGTCTGCTACGGGATTCGCGAAGACCTCTTCGAGAAAATCTGTGCCCAACCTCGCAACGGTTTGCCGCTCCTGATTGCCGGCGGCAAGCCTCCGGAGCGCGGAAAAGACGGACAGATTGAGTTTCTCATTCCTACGGAACGAACACACAAGCCCCAAGTTGACGAGCACGGAAAAGCCAACTGGTATGAAATGAACCTGGTGAACAATGTCAACGCCGGGCAAGTTCTGGCCCGGGCCGTCGCTCCGACCCACGGGGAGCCGGGGAGGACCGTGCTCGGAGAGGAATTGCGCGGGTTACTTGGCACAGCCGTCTCGCTGCCTGTAGGCATCAATACGCTAGTCGCCAAGGATGATCCGGGTGCCCTCGTGGCCAAAGAAGCCGGTAGTGCCGTATATGATCACGGCAAAATTCATGTCATGACGACCTACGAAATTGCGGGCTCAGTGGATTTTGACACCGGAAATGTGACGACCGTGGGCTCGGCAAAGATCTTGGGGGATGTGAAAAGCGGTTTTGTGGTGAAATCGGGCGGGAATGTGGAAGTTCGAGGATTCGTGGAAGACGCCACCATCGTTGCGGAAGGAAATATCCTTGTCCGAGGCGGATTTGTCGGGAGCGGACTGGGAAGACTTGTGGCCGGCAAAGATGTGGTCGTACATTTCATCGAAAATCAGACCATTGAGGCCAAGGGAAATGTGCGCATCGAAAAACACGCCCTCAATGCCAACATCGAAACCAGAGGAAAAGTCATCTTTCTTGATCCTACCCAGGGGCAGCTCATCGGAGGCCAGGTTATTGGGATAGAAAGTCTGGAACTGGGATCGATCGGAAACGAGAACGACACTCGCACGGAGGTTCGCGCGGGGGCCACGGCCGCCATGGTGCAGAACGCCACGCAATTGCAGGAAAATCTCGATGGACTTCTTCAGTCTCTCGAGCAAATGAAGACGGACATTGGAGAACTGGCTCATCAGAAATATAAAACCGGGCTGCCCCGGGAAGAAGAGGAAAGGTTTGCCAACCTGAAGCGGCAGAAAGATGACGCCTTTCATCAAGTAGGGACACTTCAGAAGCAACTGGAGGAACATCTTGCCGAAATCACGCGGCTCGAGAAGGCGACCATTCGCGTTCAGGGAAAGATCCACAACAATGTTCGCGCGTGTATTGGACGCTTTGTACGCGAGTTCGAGACTCCGCGA
>JAZDIW010000081.1:0-6939 GCA_043804575.1 bacterium | reverse complement strand
CATCACGAACGCTACGACGGCACGGGCTATCCCGACGGGCTTCAGGGAGATGACATTGCCATCGAAAGCCGGATTCTTTCGGTTGCCGATGCGTATGATGCGATGCGCTCCAATCGTCCCTACCGTGGCCCTCTTTCCATTCAAGCCGCTCTGGACCAGTTGGAAATGGAGTCGGGAGGCCAGTTCTGTCCACTATGCGTGACGGCGCTGCGGGTTGGGCTTGCGGAGGAGGGAGAGTCTCCGCTGTCCATGCCCACCCCGATAACGCAGGCTCTGCTGCCCGAGATGGAACACCCGGAAGCCACAAGGCGAACCTCCCGAAAACGCGAGGTAAGAATTTGATTGTCAATATGTTACGATAAGTCCCGCCGAAAGGGCAGAACGAAGTAACTCAGAGGGTTTTCCAGGGCGAAGAGGAGGCTTGACTTTATCAATTTATTTTGGTAAACTTTGGATTAGCCAGAAGATCTGTTGGGAGATAAATGCCCGTTCGATAGAGGATTTTTGACATCGGCCAATTCGATTCAAACGATGCATCCTCCTTCGTTACCACTTCGGACGGGAGCTATCTCTTTTAGGTTCAGGGCAACCGAATGTTTCAGGTGACGAATATTCGGTTTTTTTGTTGTCAAGATTCGCCAAGGGTAGATCATTGATGCTTTGCCGCTGGATTATCCCGTTCGTCACTCTCCCCCTTGTTCTGACGGCGCGCACCCTGGAAGTGGAGATATCGAACTCTGGGGAATGCCGTTTCGTCTATGAACCTGGCAGGCCTGCGGCGGTCTATCCGGATTCCGTGCGGCCGGGGGCCCTCGTGCGCGGCTGGCTCGATACGGATGAAATCGCCGCACAGGGACTTCGCCAGCCCATTCGCCATGTCTATGTTGTTCTGCCTCCCGGCGCCAAACCCGTCCTGGAAATTGCCGACCTTCAGAGCCACCGTGAGTCCGAGGGACTTGCGAGCCCGGGTGCGAATTGGGCAGGCCCGCATCGCGAGAAGGCGACGACGACCTTTGCCGAACTTACGGGTGTGTTCCGCTGGCGGGATTTCCGGCTGGCTCATATCGAGCTCTATCCTGTCCGTGAGTCCACCGGAGACGCCCTCCTGCTTGACAAAATCCGTTGCACCGTCCGGTTCACGCAGGGGCGCGAGACAACGCAGAGGCCGCGAGATCTCGCCGTGTTATCGAAGTTGGCCGCGAACGGCGTCCTTGGGGCAAGTTGGTGGGAAGCGCCCTCGCAGAAGGCCTTGACTCTATTCTCGACCTGGCCCGAAGGAGACTTGTTCAAGATTTCCGTAGGAGAGGCGGGCTTGCACAAGGTGACGGGGCAATGGCTGCAATCCCATGGGGCGAATTTTCTTGGTCAAGCCTCAAGCAAGCTTCACCTCCTGAACAATGGCGGTCGTCTCTTGCCTTCAGACTGGAATCGGCAGCGAGACACCCTCTTTGTCGAGAATGCGATTTTCATGGACGACGGTGGAGACGGAAGATTCGATCCGGAGGACTATTTTCTGTTCTACGGGCAGGGACTGAAGGGATTTGATTACAACAACGAGGATTCGTATCTTTTTGATTCGGCGCATCAAAGCCCATTCTCGCAAAACAATGTCTATGTCATTCAGTACAATGCTTCCGGTCCGGACGGTCTGCGAATGGCCGCCCTTACGGTCAATCTGCCGGGCGGTCAGTTGATTGCGGAGACTCAAGGGCGAGTCGTGCGCGATGATGATCTCTTCATCTTCGACTGGGACTCCTTTGTCGAATCCGGTCTGGTATGGTATATGGCAACCATAGCGCCCGCAGAGATGCGATCCTTTGTGACGAGCTTGCCGGGTGTTCGGGATGGTTCGGGTCGAATGCGATTGGACTTCAAGAGGCGTGGGAGCGGCAATCCTTCCCTAACGATTACGCAAAATGGCGCGGTGCTCGTGGAGAGCTACTATACGGACATGCCGTTTGACATCTCCATTCCGACGGGGGTACTTGTTCCGGGCTCCAACACGCTCGTGATCGAGAATCACGGGAGTCAATCGGCATTATTGAACTTCGTGGAGTATGAATACGCCCGCGACTTGTCCGGCGGCGGCGGGGAGCTCTTTTTCGATGCTCCCGCGGGCGGGACAGGCCTCTTTCGATACGAATTGGCGGATTTGACCAATCCCTATGTCCTCGATATCACGGCTCCGCTTCACCCGCGAATCGGGCGCGGCAGCATCCTGGTGGACAGCTCATGGGCAGCCGCGCCGCGCCGTTACTGCGCGTGCATGCCCGAGCGCTTTCGCATGCCGCAGTGGATTGGCAGAGATGTTCACGAAACCGCGGACTACAATATTCTGCGACTGGCAGGCCGACAAGCGGATATGATTGTCTTAACACCCGATGAATGGTTCGATATGCTTGCCCCTTTGAAGGCTTTCCACGAATCCAACGATGAAGAGCGTCTTTCGGTGATTCGCGTGAAACTCACGGATGTCTATGATGAATTTGGCTGGGGGAATACGGATCCCGTTGCCATTCGCGATTTTCTCTCCTATGCGTTCACAAATTGGCGCGGCCCCGATGGAATGGGAGAGGGGCCTCGCTACTTGCTATTGGTTGGGGACGGCAGCTATGACTACCGCAACATTCTTTCAGCTTCCGGCAAGAACTGGATGCCCCCTTGGGAGTGGCAGGGGGAGTGCAAGGATGACTTCTATACGGAGTTTGACACTACATTGCCCTATTTGTACACAGGCCGGTTGCCTGTGCAGTCCGCGGCAGAGCTCGAGGTCGCAATCGAGAAAATCATTCAATACGGCCACACGCCGCTCTACGGCCCATGGAAAAATACGGCAGCCTTCGTGGCCGATGACGAATACAAGAATGGCTGCAAATTGGGAGAAACGGACCACACAGAAGATTCAGAAGTTATCGCCAGCGAAGTTCTTCCCCCCTATTTCACTTTCCGGAAGATTTACGAGATTCTTTATCCTTTCCGCACAAGTCCGACCGGAGGATTCAAACCGGATGCCACGCGTGATTTGATAGAATGTATCAACCGGGGGACGCTGATCGTCAATTATATGGGTCACGGCAATCCGGAAGTATGGTCCGACGAGCAAGTGTTTGTCTCCGGCAGGGACACACCTCTGATTGACAATGGCCGCATGCTCGGCTTCTTTGTAGCGGGAACCTGCAGCTGGGGTCAATTCGACACCCCTCTTCTGCGCTGTCACCCCGAGGTTCTCCTGATGAAGATGGGGGCGGGGGCCGTCGGCGCGCTGGCGGCAACTCGGTTTACGACTCCCTACAGCAACAACGCATTCCTGATTCGATTCTACGATGAGCTTTTTGAACAGCACTGGCCGCGTACATCTCTCGGGGAGGCTCTTCTTCTCTCGAAGGGAGTTTCCCAGAGCAATGCGGAGAAGTATCATCTCTTCGGTGACCCTGCCTTGCGTCTTGCCACACCCGAACGCAGGGCGCGCGTTGCGGAGCTTTCGTCCGATTCTCTTCAGGCTCTCTCGCTTTTCACGGTCAGCGGCGAAGTCCTGCTCGATACCGTGCATGTGTGGGAGGATTTCGATGGCATCGTCGAGGCGCGCGTCTATGACAATGAAGAGACCGCCGTTTACTACTGGTGCAATAATCCGCAATATCCCTTTGAGTATCGCCTCCCGGGAAATGCGATCTTCCGCGGAACGGCGAGTGTGAGGCAGGGTCGTTTTTCCGTGACTTTTCGCGTTCCCAAGGATGTCGGTTTCGGGGGCGCGAATGCGAAAATCAGTCTCTATTTTTACGGAAAAGATGCCTTGGGAGATTCGGCGGACGGGATCGGGGTTCAAGAGCACATTCCCATTGCCTCGACCTCGGGTAGTGAATTGGATAGTGTGCCTCCCGCAATTACGGCGTGGCTCGAAACACCCAGTTTTCAACCCGGAGATCCTGTGAGCTCCAGTCCCTTGCTCTATGTCGCGATTGGAGATTCTTCCGGCATCAATCTGAGTGGCGAAGTGGGTCACAAGATTGTGGCCAGGGTGGATGAATCCGTGTCGGAAGATTTGACGGCTTTTTTCAACTATGAGCTGAATAGTCATACTCGCGGAAGTCTGGAGAAACGCCTGGGACCTTTTTCGCAGGGAGAACACCGTCTGGTCATCGAGGCGTGGGACAGCTTCAATAATGTGAACCAGAAGACCCTTTCTTTCCTTGTCGGAGAGGAAGGCGCGGCGGGTTTTGAGCTGAGAGATGTCCTGAATTGGCCCAATCCCATGAAGGATTGCACCTATTTCACCTATTTTCTGACACAGCCCGCTTCGGAAGTCGCGATCAAAATCTATACTCTTACGGGCAAACATGTCTATACTCTCGACGGCCTGGATGCGGCCTATGGATTTCGCAGCAATAGCCTTCGCCCTTGGCATGGGCGCGATGCCGCAGGCCATGAGTTGGCAAATGGCGTTTACTTATACCGCGTCATCGCGCGGACGGCAACGGGACATCGCGCGGACAAAACGGGCAAGTTGGTCATTTTGAGGTAACGGATTTTTCAAAGATCGTTTCGTTGGGTGCCCAGCTCAGCACCCCATACGATCTACCGATGAAACAAATTCAAAATAGAATAAAGATTCGGAGGAGCTGATGAAGCGATCGGTGTGTGCCATTCTCGCCATGGCGTTCCTGCTGGTGGCTTTCCCCGCTTGGGCGGCAGGAGTCAGTCAGGCGACGATGCTCTTTCTGAAAATCGCGCCGGGGGCCCGGCCATCCGGGATGGGTGAGGCCTTTGTGGCTATGGCTGATGAGGCGACCGCGGTGTGGTGGAATCCTGCGGGACTTGGATTTCTGCAGGAGAAGCAGTTCACCGCTATGTATGCGCGATGGTTGCCGCAGTTCAAACTCTCGGACCTCTATTACAGTTATTTGGGCTATGTGCACGATGTGCCCGATTGGGGCACATTCGGAGGCAGTATTATTTTCCTGAATTTAGGTGAGACCGAGCGGCGGGATGAGCAAAATCGTTCTCTGGGGACCTTCTCGAGTTTTGAATTGGCCGTTGCGGGAGCCTATGGTGCCAAAGTCAGCGAGAATCTGACGATGGGAGTTGGCCTGAAAATCATCTACTCGAACCTGTCGCCCTTTGGCGCCGGAGCGGAGAAGGGAACGGGAACAGCGACGGCGGTGGCGGCCGATATCGGACTACTCTATAAGACGACCTTCCTGCGGGGGCTCTCCTTGGGGGCCAATCTGTCGAATATGGGTCCCAAAGTCGCCTACATTGATCGGGCTCAGGCGGATCCTTTGCCGACCAATTTGAAAATCGGCGTGGCGTACCATGTGATTGATCAAGAATACAACACACTCACGGTCGCGACCGACATCAACAAAGAACTGGTTGTTCGACATGACGATGGAACATCCGACGAATTCTACGCGGCCATGTTCACGGCCTGGGGAGACGACGAGCCAATCAAATCCATTATCTGGAATATCGGCACGGAATATTGGTACGGCAAACTGGTCGGTCTGCGAGTCGGGTACTGGAACGACGATTTGGGAAAAGTCTTTCCGATTACCTTTGGCGTTTCGCTGCAATACAGCGTCTATCGCTTCGATTTCAGCTATCTGAATGCGGGAGAGAATCATCCGCTTTCCGACACGATGCGCTATTCGCTCTCGGTGGCCTTCTAAGCGATTCTTGTGAGTGTACCTGAACAGTGAGACTCCATTTCCTATTATTTCTCCTCTTCGCTCCTTTGTTTGGGCCTGCGGCCTCTCTTGAAGGCGGATTTGTACCGGCACCCGTGACCGTGGCGGCGCGCGCGATCGCCCAGCGCTGGCCTGTGGGGGATACGGTGGATGTTTGCGCGATACGCGTCGAATTCGTGCCGGACGAGGTGACGGGGACTTTGGGGGACGGCACGATGGAATCGGCCTTCACCGATTCCCTTCTGCTGGATCCTCTGCCGCATGACCGGGCCTATTTCAAGGATCATTTGAGTCTCCTCAGCCACTATTATCAAACGGTGTCGAAGGGCAAAGTGCCTTTCGGCAGGCTCGATGTCTATCCCGTAGAGCCGGACAGCGTCTATCGAGTGGCCTATCCTATGTGGCACTACAATTACAACATAGACGACGAGTTGCTGAATCAGAGATTGGCTGAGCTTTTCTTGGAGGCCGTGCAGCTCGCGGATTTGGATGTGGATTTCTCCAGATATGACGCCGTTGTCGTTTTCCACGCGGGTGTCGGCAAAGATTTTAACATCGGCTATGACGAAACACCCTTCGACTTGCCTTCGGCCTACATCACCGCCGATGATTTCCAGAAGTATTTGCCGGACTTTCCGGGCGGTTTTCAGGCAAATGATGGAGAGGTCATCAAGCGCGGTTTACTGCTTCCGGAAGGGGAAAGCCAAGAGGGATTCGAACTGAGTCTGAACGGCATTATGGTCAAGCTCTTCGGCAATTGGCTGGGGCTGCCGGATCTCTTCGATACGGAAACAGGTCTCTCAGGGATCGGCCGGTGGGGAATGATGGATCAGGGCAGCGGAAATATTTTCGCCCTCGTGCCTGCGATGCCCGAAGCCTGGTCGCGCGTCTATATGGGATGGGAGATTCCGGATACGATTTGGGCGACCGAGAATCTCGAGACACTACAAGTGAAACGATTCGGTGAGACTGATGCCGAGCCCGAAATCCTACTTCTCCCCATCTCGGACACGGAATACTATCTGATTGAGAATCGCGCCAATGACCCGGAAGCGCGAGGCTATGTCGAGTGCCGCGATCGGTTCGGACGGCGCATGCGGATCACTCTCGAAGGAGAGGTCACGATTTTTGGCGACGCCTTCGGAGTCGTCATTGAAGCGGATAACTACGACTTTGGCATCCCCGGAGCGGGAATTCTCATTTGGCATATTGACGAAACGAAGATTCAAGAAGGCCTTGCCGACAATACCGT
>JAZDIW010000080.1:0-5328 GCA_043804575.1 bacterium | reverse complement strand
GGAATGCACCGCAACGGAGGTGCCTTGGGGACAGGCACACGGCTCATCGGCAACGACGATGCCCCCCTCAAGACGCAGAAGCGTTCCAACCGGGGACTCGGTGGTTCGACTTCGCACTTCCACGATGCTGACGGATGCAATGGACGGCAGCGCTTCGCCGCGGAATCCCAGCGAGCGAACTTGAAAGAGGTCGTCGAGGCTCGCGATTTTGCTCGTGGCATGACGCTCGAAGGCGAGGAGCAAATCGTCGTGTTCCATCCCCCCGCCGTCGTCCACAACTTGGATGAGCTCGCGCCCCTGACCGCGCAAATGGATTTGAATGCGGCGCGCACCGGCATCGATCGAGTTCTCGACGAGCTCTTTCAGCACGGACGCGCTGCGTTCGACGACTTCCCCCGCGGCGATTTGATTCGCCAAATGTTCAGGCAGGATTCGTATCCGTCCCATGGAGCTTCTCAGTGACTATTTGAATCGTCCGCTCGAAAAGGCCGCGACCTTCTTCGCGCGCCGCACGCACTTTTTCACGCAGCTGCTTTGTCTCGGCATCTTCATCGGCGCCGATGAGATTGATGAGAACATTGAACGCGCCGCCCTCGAGACCCGCGTAGAGTTGACACGCGCCCGCCCCCGAGTCGGAAACGCAATTTTCATTGCCTTTTTCCGCGACGACTGGTGCCTCGCGCAGCGCTCCCAGGCAACTCTGCATCGTTGTCAGTGGCACTTCAATGGTTTCCTGTGACGCCGAGGTGAGTTCGATTTCTTTGGCTTTCTTCTCGGCGTCATTGCGGGAAGGTAATTTGCGCGCGACGCGCAAGCGGTTGAAGGCTGTGGTGTCGTCGTCAATCAGGCGCGTTAGCTTCGCGCGGGCGGCTTCCGTGCGGGTGCGAACTTCTTGCAGCTCTTGCTCAACCTCGGCATAATCCTTTTTGCCAATCGTCAGCGCGCAAACCATCGAGAGCAGCGCTGCGCCGACCGCACCAGAGAGTGCCGCCGCCGAGCCGCCCCCCGGCGCCGGAGCGCTTGAGGCGACTTGCTCGATGAAATTTTGCGTCGGCTGGTAGATGAGTTTGGCCGGGAAATCAATGGATTTTTCGGACATAGGAAGTTGCTCGATTTTCTGGGACTCTATCACGAAATCGCATATTCAATAATTTTCTTCTCGGGCACGAAGGGATTGAAGGACGAAAGCCCGAGCTTGTCATGCGCAAGCTGCACCGCTTCGCGCTCGGTTTTTGGACGAGGCAAGCTATCGCGCCATACATAATATTCTGTGGCAAGCAGTAGCGCTTCGAGCGGAATCAATCCGACGACTTCGGTGCCGTTCGTCTTGACTTTGCGCTTTGCGGCTTCGAGCTTCACCTGTTCGTAGGCTGTGTGCGGCGGCGTCATTCGGAAATTGGTCAAGTTCATCGAAACCTGAGTGAAATTCCCCTGCTCGAGATAGACGCCCATGCCCTTGACGCTGAGCAGCGGGCCGGGATGATGCACCTGTTTGCCTTTGGCACTTAGCGCCGGCTTGCCCTTGGCATCCAGCATCGGCCAGCCCATCTCGCGCACATGCAGCGCGATTTCCTGCGCCAAGTCGGCATCGGGCGTTTGCAGATTCACATTGTAGGCAATAAGAAAGAATCGCGCGCCGGTGATAATCGCGCCGCTTCTGGGCACGAATTTCGCCGGGCCGAAATCGGGTGCCCAATCGGGATCGCGCAGCTTCTCCTCCAAGCCTTCGTATTCACCTCGGCGAACCTTCGCGAGATTCTGGCGTGAAGGCTTCCGGGCTGCCGCTTCATAGAGATAAACCGGAATGCCGAGCTCTCGCCCGGCACGCTCGCCGAATCTTGCAGCAAACTCCGCGCATTCGGCCATCGTGATATTGCTCACCGGCACAAACGGCGCGACATCCACAGCCCCCATGCGCGGATGGCCGCCTTTGTGGACCGTCATGTCAATCTCAGCAAGCGCCGCGACCGTCATTCGAAACATCGCTTCGACGCAAGCGTCCGGCTTGCCCGCAAAGGTAATCACACAGCGGTTGTAATCGCCATTCGGGTCCACATCGAGCAGCGTCGCGCCGGGCACCTTGCGAATCTCCCCGGCGACGCGGTCAATCTTCGCCCGATCCCGCCCCTCGGAAATATTCGGAACACATTCAACGATGGGATTCATGAATCAGTAATTCTTTATGCGCAGCGGGGCTTGTTTAGCCGGCGGCGACCGACTTGTGGAAGTGGATAATCAGCCACTTCCCTTCGCGCTTTTCCAAAATCCATGTGCATCGCACAGGAAGATCCAGAAGAGTCTGACCGGCCTTCGCTCTGAAGCGCCACAAGGATGTCGCCCACGCGCTCGTCCCGCCCGGCAGAATGTGGATAACAACATCACTCTGCTCAATCCGGATGGAATCAAGACTGGCATTCTGACCTTCCATCACTTGGCGAAGCGCTTCCCAGCCGACAATAGGCCCGCCCATGGACCCAAAGTTCGCCGAGGTCGAGTCATGGGCAACAATCTTGGCATATTGCCCCATGTCCTCTTTTTCAACGCTACTGACATACTGGTCCAGAACGCTCTTGATCTCCTTCTCTGCATTCTCCACAGCGACAGCTGCCTGCCAAGATGAAAGAAGCAGGATACACAAAATGGCGACAATCGCCTGTGCAGTGCGCATTTCTTGCCTCCATTTGGAAATGAACCTGTGGGGCTCCGGGCGGGTATGGAGACCCACCACGGGGATTATAGCTTGCTTGATCAAGATAAACAGATTTCGGATAAATGGCAAGGATTTGTTCGGAACAGGAGCGGTGTATAGTTTCATTTGGTCGTCGAGCGGGTGATACACCCACCACGGCGAACATGGAGACTACTCATACCTCAACGCTTCAATCGGATCCAAAAGTGAGGCTTTGCGGGCGGGGTAGAAACCGAAGAAAATGCCGACGAAGCTGGCGAAGGCCAGAGCGACGATAGCGGCAGCCGGTGAGACTTCCGAGGGCCAGCCGGCGAATTTGCTAATCGTGGCGGAGATGATGGCGCCCAGCGCGATGCCGAGAAAACCGCCAAAGCCCGAAAGCAGAATGGCTTCCAGCAGAAATTGCCAGAGAATATCCTGTTTGCGCGCGCCCACGGCCATGCGAATTCCGATTTCGCGCGTGCGCTCGGTAACGCTCACTAACATGATGTTCATAATCCCGATTCCGCCTACGATGAGCGAAACCAACGCCACCGAGCCGAGAAGAATCGTCATCGTCTGCGATGACGCCTCGACCGCCTGCGAAATGTCCGCCTGCGTGCGAATGATGAAATCATCATCGTCTTTGGGGCCGATGCGATGCCGCGCGCGCAAAACCTCACTGATTTCCTCTTGAGCTTGCTCGACAAGCATCCCGCTTTCTGCCGAACCGAAAATCATACTCACGCGCGTCTCGCCCCCCCGAAATTTCTTCGCCGATGTCGTGAAGGGAATCAACACGACATCATCTTGGTCCTGCCCCATGGCTGCTTGTCCTTTGGGCGAAAGCGTGCCGATGACCTCAAAGGGCAAGCGGAGGATGCGGACCGTGCTGCCCACGGGATCATTCCCTTGAAAAAGATTGTCTATCACCGTCCGCCCGACGACGCACACTTTCGCCGACCCGCGCATGTCGGTCTCATTGAACATGCGTCCATTGGCGATTTCGTAGCGGCGAATGTCTATAAGCTCGGGCCAAACACCGAGGGTCATTGAATTCCAATTTTGATTGGCATAGACAAGCTGGGCGGATTGTCGAATCGCGGGACTGACCGCACGCACGCTTGGACACTGATTCCGAATCGCCTCGACATCCTCGATGGTCAGATTGTTGCGGCTCCCCCAGGTGGTTCGCGCGCCCACGCGACTCGTGCTGCCGGAAAAAATGAGAAAAACATTGTCGCCGAGGGTAGAAATCTGCGCGCGTACGCTCATGCGGGCGCCCGTCGTAATCCCGACCATCGAAACGACGGCGGCCACGCCGATTATCACACCGAGCATGGTCAGCGCCGTTCGCATTTTATTGCGCAGGAGCGCCTGCAGACAAACTCGCAATAAGGCAAAGAAATTCATGATTTTCGCAAACGCCTAAGCTTTGCTTAGCGCCGACCGGGTGGCCTGCCACCGAATCCAGGCATCGTCTTCGCGCCAACCGAGGAGGTTCCAGCCATTCCGATGATAACGGAATCCCCTTCCTTCAAATCGCCGCTCAGAATCTCCACAAAGCTGCCGTCATTGAGTCCGACCGCCAGGCGGCGAGGCTCCGGCTGGCCATTCTTCCCCTTCACATAGACCGTAATCTCATTGCGCGGGCTCGCTTCGCCACTTGGGCCGGTATCCTTTGCTATGGCCTTTTCTCGCGATGCAGCCTTTTCCCCTCCATCGGAAGGCGCGTTCTTGGCTAACTGGCCGCTCTTGTTGGACGCATTTTCCGGCGGGCGGAAACGCAGAGCGGTTGCGGGAATCCGAAGAACATTGTCTCGCCGGGCGGTAACGACCGTGACATTCGCGGTCATTCCCGGCCGCAGCTTGAGCTCCGGATTCTTCACGGTGAGAATAACAGGATAGGTAACGACATTTTGCTCCTGCTTGGCCGCGTAGCGAATCTGCTGAATTGTGCCGTGAAATTCCTGCTCGGGATAACTGTCCACGGTGAAAGTCGCTTCCATGCCTTCGCGCAGTCCGCCGATATCCGCTTCGTCAATGTAGGTCTCGATTTGCATTTCGCTCAAATCCTGAGCTATGGTGAAGAGCGTGGGCGCCTGCAGCGAGGCGGCCACCGTCTGGCCGACATCCACATCGCGAGAAATCACCACACCGTCAATGGGCGAGGTAATCACGGAGTAAGCGAGATTCACTCTCGACCGCTCCCGCTGGGCTTCGACTTGGGCTACACCCGCTTTCGCCAAATCCACGGCGGTCAGGGCATTATCGAAATCGGCTTGCGCGGCAAGATTCTTTGCAAAGAGATCTTTGACCCGCTCCAGGTCGCGTTCGGCTTGGCTCAGCGAGGCCTTGGCGCGTTCGAGATTCGCTTCGGCTTCGGCCACTGCCGCCTGAAGGAAAGTTGGATCAAGACGCGCGACAATCTGTCCCTTGCACACCGGCGAATTGAAATCCACATGGATTTCTCTAATGGTTCCGGACACCTGCGAACCAACCTGCACCGTCGTGACCGCGCTGGCGGTTCCGGTCGCTGTGACGACCGTTTGCACCGTCCCGCGATCCACGGCCCCAAACCGATAGACTTCCGTCTGTTTCCCCTGCCCAGACCCTTTCAAAAGCAAGAAGCCGCCCCCCAACACAACCAAAATAATGAT
>JAZDIW010000079.1:0-3673 GCA_043804575.1 bacterium | reverse complement strand
GGTCTCCTCTGGTGGCAAGACGATACGATTATCAAGGACTGCAGCCAATTGAGTCACGTCATGCCGGTTCGCTCCGGTTACGACTATGGATAGCGGGACGCCATGCTCGTCTACAAGGATGTGACGCTTGCTGCCTTTTTTCCCCCCGATCTGTTGGATTGCGTCCTACCTCTTCCTGCGCCATTGGAGCTTTGATCATAGAGCCGTCGATACTCTGTCATTGTCATGAAATCCCTTCCATCTCATCATATTCGGCCAAATCTGCACGCCAAAGAGATAGGAAGAACCCCGCTTTCATCCAACGGGTGAAATATCCGTGGACAGAACTGGGGCTGCCAAAAAGCTCCTTCGGTAAGGCTTTCCATTGACAGCCGGTACGCAGAACGTAGACAATGCCTTCAAATACTTGACGATAGGGAATCGGTTTTCGTCCTCCACCTGCTATCTGTTTATAACTCTTCTCCTTATCCCGTTCTGGCAGAGGTATCAATGAATTTACGCGTTCCCAAAAAGCGTTCGATACCTCCCATGACTGTATCCGCTTTGCCATAAATCAACCTCCTTGACGGTGATGTTAATCTATGGCATTGATTCATAACAAAGATCTTTCAGAAAGTAAACTTTATATTTACGGATAAGCACTTAGTCAAGTGCATACCCCAATTATATTCTATCACATCAAAGGAGGAACGGAATGATTATCGGCGCTAACCACACAAGCTTCACCGTAAGCGACATGGAAAAGAGTCTGGCGTTCTTCGGAGACCTGCTCGGCATGAAGATAGTCTCCGACCGGGAGGTGGAAGTCGAGTTTGCTCAGAAGATGACGGGATTTCCGGGCGTGCATCTGCGCATCGTCTACCTCAAGATCACCGAGAATACGGAGCACATGATTGAACTTATCCAGTACTTCGACGGTCCGGGAAAGCCGGGAAATCTGCGCACTTGTGACGCGGGCTGCCCCCACATGGCACTCTACACCGACAATATTGCCAACGGGTACGAGCGGCTCACCGCCGCCGGGATTAAGTTCCGCTCCGGGCCGCTGGAGGTTGGAGGCGGACCCAACAAGGGGAATCAGGTCTGCTATTTCACCGGCCCGGACGGCATCATGTTCGAGTTGATTGAGGAGAAGAAGAAGCGATAGAGCGTACGGGTTCTCGATGCTTTGGACAATCTGGGACGGACCGATCTAGTACCATGTAACGCCTATAGTTTTGGATAAAGACGTTTCAGCTTGATCCGAGCGTCCGGGGTTGTGAATTGCCAGACAATTTTTTCGCGTTGTTATTTCGGTCTGCCGGGTAGGCCGGAGGAATCTCACCACCAGTCCCCCACAGATCAGTACGTGAACCTCTCAGCTCATACGGCTCATGTCAGCCATTCTCTTGAAGCTTCTCGACTTCAAGTCGACGCAGAGAGATAGGGCTCCTCCCAGTAATCTGGTTGGCCATCGCCCTCTTTGAGCTGACTCATCCCCTGGTAATGAATGACAATCATATCTATCCGTGCGCTAAATATTGCTGGGATCAATACATAAACTCATAACGCTTCATAGAAAAGAGGCGTGCAGGAGAGCTCTGTCTGAATTGTACTCAAAAATGCTTTTTTGACAGGCGACTCGACCAAAATGTGAGCTGATTTCTCAAAAGGGCGGCCGCCACTCCACCTCCCTTTCCCAATCGCATCGCCAGCCCCTGCTTTTCGATACACAATATCCATGCCAAATATCCTTTGATAAGCAAAATTGGACCCGCTATACTTCAACCGCTCGAAAGCAATGTCTTATCAAACAAATCAAACGTCGAGGTGTACCAGGCGAGCTTTCGCCCCCTCAAGTACACGCTCTCCGGGTGTAACGGAAAGACCTACATGAAGCTCTTGGTCGAGCCGAAGTCGCAAAAGGTGGTCGGCGCCGATGCGCCGGAGATTATCCAGGGCATCGGGATTGCGGTGGTAGCCAGGCTCACCAAGGGCCAGTCCTACGACACCATCGGCATGTTTGCGACCGCGGCCAAAGAGTTCGTGACTATGCGCGAGAAGGCGCTGCGTGGATTCTGACGCCGGGCGAGAACCGGAGATGCGCCGTCCATAAGCAGGGAAAATCGATGAATCCATTCCGCAAGCAGCTTCGCATTCCAGCCACCTACATGCGCGGCGGCACCAGCAGAGGCGTTTTCTTCAAGGCCGGTGACCTGCCCGCCGAGAACCGGATCAAATTCCTCGATCCCGGCGCCGACGAGGAGGGCGAGGACGGTGCGATGTTTCCCACCGGGCATGTGGTCGATACGCTTGAGGTGCTGGGCGCCGGCGCGATCGATGCGACGCTGATTAATGCCGGCAATCCAACTATCTTTGTCGACATCGCTGCTTTGGGACTTTCCTGTACCGAACGGCAGGACGATATCAACAAAAACCCGACACTGCTCGATTGACTGGAAGCGATCCGCGCTCACGGCGCGGTCCGCATGGGCCTGGTTGCGAATGCGGAGGAGGCCACGGCGACGAGGCCTGCGACTCCCAATCTGTGCTTCGTCGCGCCGCCTGCGGCCTATATTGCTTCCAACGGCAAGTCGGTCGCCGCCGCCGACATCGACTTTCTCGCCCGCATTATGTCCATGGGCAAGATGCAACACGCGATGACCGGTACCGGCGCAGTCGCGCTCGCGGTCAGTGCCGAAGCGCAACAGGAAGCCGGCGAGCAGCGGGTCACCAAGGTGGTGATGAACCGCAGCGCACGCACCCTGATGGAGGGGATGGTGCGGGTTCCGCCTCGGGATTGAGCTCTTTTGGCCCAATCGATGAAGACCCTTTCGTCAGTTTTTTTATCCGGTTGCAGCCAGATTTGTCGGAGATCTTCACAGGAATCCTGTTTCGCCCTTCCCCCATACGGCGAGCTATTCTGTCCAGAGGGCGATCAACACCTGCTCCAGATAGGTCATGGTTTTGCAGATCATGCCGATCTGTACCTTATGGGCATCGGTGAGTATGCCGATTTGCCAGAGGACCCGTTTCTTAACCTGCTTGCCTTCCCGGTAGGATTAGGCAATAAAGTAGGACTTGTAGACGGCGTCTTTATTGTCCCCTCGGAGATTAGGAGAAAAACCCTCGCCTTCAGGCGAAGACTTTAGTAGGCTTGAGGTATGGAAAATTACCGGGAGTCGAGTCATACAGGATATGGCATCAAATTCCACATCGTATGGATCACGAAATACCACAAGTCCATGCTGCGAGCCGGGTGTTCGACAAATTTATGAGGGTGATTTTCACGCCGCCGCACGATGCTCCCAAAAATCTTCCCACCGATTGCTCATAATGTTGCAGCGAAGGGCAATAATCCTGTTTGCTCCTTTAACTGTCCAGTGCATTCCCGAGTGTTTCAATCTTTGTCCAATAACTGTTCGGCACCCCACTTCGAGCACTCCAGAACCAACAAAGAGACCGCGCTTTCTGAAATCCTCATAACGCATCCGATCTTTGTTTTTTATAAAATATCCGATCGCCCGCTCACATGTGGCTTTATCGCATCCCGGTAGGGATGAGCAACGATTGATGGCATCAATAACCTCTTCCGGCACGCCATCATCCAGCTCCTTGCGGCGTATTCTGCCCAAAGCATGCTTTGGCGACTTTCCAGTAATGTTCCCGCGCATGAAAGAGATCAACAATTTGG
>JAZDIW010000078.1:0-2689 GCA_043804575.1 bacterium | reverse complement strand
ACTGAAAATAATATTTCTGACGCATAAAATATTTAATAAAACCGGGATTAGCAGTGTTAGGAGGTGGTTTTTTTGAATACTTTCGAACCATTCATGGTCTTTTCGTTGCGCCAATCAATTGCCTTGGGTTTCTTGATGAATGACTTTGGCCGCTTTGCGCTAAGCGGCAAAAAGAAAACCCTCGCCTCGTGAAGCGCGTCGTCATTGTCGGCGGGGGGTTTGCGGGCGCCTACATCGCCAAGGTGCTTGAGGGGCGCTTTGAGGTCACGCTCATCGACACCAAGGACTACTTTGAATACACGCCGGGCGTCCTGCGCTGTGTCGTTGAACCCGAACATATCCGGTCCGTTCAGGTATTGCACACGCACTACTTAAGGTCTGCCCATGTCATTCTTGGCGACGCCATCACTATTACGCCCACCGCCGTCCAAGCAGGCCATCAAGCCATTGAGTACGACTACTTGGTGTTGGCCATGGGCTCAAAATACAGTCTGCCCTTTAAGCAGGGCAATGTCGTGTTCTCGACGCGCGCCCAGGTCCTGCGCGAGTCCCACCAGCGCCTCCGCGACGCCGCAAGCGTCCTGATCGTCGGCGGCGGCCTCGTCGGCGTGGAAATGGCCGCAGAAATCGCCTGGAAATTCCCAGGCAAAAAAATCACGCTTGTTGAGGCCGGTAAGGATATCATGGCGCGCAACCATCCGCGCGCACGGAAGCTGGCAAGAGACTGGCTTGTCAAACATGGTGTAAAGGTGGTCACAGAAGAGCTTGTCAAGGAGGCTGAAGGGGGATTTGTCGGGACGGCAGGCCAGAAGATGGATGTCGACCTGGCCTTTGTGTGCACCGGCATCGTGCCTAATAGCGTGCCGCTCAAAGAGCACTTTTCCAGCGCGCTTACAGAGCGGGGATTTGTGCGCGTCACCCCGGCGCTTCAAATGCTTGGGTCACAGAATATTTTCGTGGTGGGCGACCTCAACGAGATTCCCATGGAAAAGACCGCGCAAAGCGCGGAACTGCAGGGCGAGGTTACGGCTGCCAACATCATCGCCCACGCCAGCAGCGGCAATCTCCGCACATTTGTGCCGACGGCGCGGCCCCAAGTCATCAGCCTAGGCAAGTACAACGGCATATTTACGCACAAATGGATCAATTTCTCAGGGCCGATTCCAGCGCTTATGAAGTGGATGGTCGAGTGGTGGGTGATGCGACGATATAGAGAGTAGGTGTAAGATCAGCCTGTTGCGATGTTTTCGTCTGCCAGAAACTTCATGTGGCCGCAAAGATCTCCTGGCGCTGGAGTGTGCGCGTCGCGTATTTAAGGGCGGCCAAAATATCCTCGCGCTGCAATTGAGGGTACTCTTTGCGGATGTCGTCAGCACCCATCCCCGAAGAAAACAGCTCCAAAATGAGTTCGACAGAGATGCGCGTACCGCGAATCACAGGCTTGCCAGCCAGGATGCCTTCGTCAATGATGATGCGGTCTTGCATGGGAAAGTATAGGCTCCCGCGGTATATATATGTTTGGAAGAACGGAGTATATTAAGAAGGGGCTACCGTCGATGTACATTCGAGAAGACGGGAGCGATGCGAGGCTTGCGCAACTCGACTATCCTTGCCAACCCTTCAAGGGCAAACCTTAAGTATGTCCTGCGCCTCCCTCTGTTTTGGTGTTTTAATGGTCCTGACAATCGATTGGTATGGAGTCCCTCCCGGAGCCAACGCCTATCACGGACTCTTTTCGTTGTTGCCAACTCCCATCTTTGTTGCGCGCTTGACTGAGGAGAAGGCGCTGCCAACCCTTAAGGTCTTGCCGCAGAATAATATAGTAAAGTTTATATAGTTGTTGTTCTTGTTTGGGGTATGGAAACTGGTGTTATTCTCGAGAAAAAGTTGTCGTATCTTTCAACATTGAATGAGCTTGATGCACGGCATTATGTCGCTTTGTGGGCGATGGAGCTGGGTTGGGGCGGTATTTCCAAAGTGCGCAAATTAACTGGTAGGTCGATGGATACCATCCGAAAGGGCATCAGTGAGATTGAAAACGAGTCAACTTTATCCTTGAAAAAACAAGGGCGGTTGAGAAAAGAAGGTGGTGGCAGAAAGAAAATCGTGCAGAAGAATCCTGAAGTGAAAAAGAGCATAGAGAGCATTTTGGAGGAAACAACTGCGGGAGATCCGATGAGTGCATTGAAGTGGACGAACAAATCCACCTACACCATCGCCCGAGAAATCTCGTCTGGAGGGAAGAACATTTCTGAGGACACTGTCCAAAGAATTGTAAAACAGCTTGGCTATACTCTCCAATCGAACGTGAAGTCAAAAGAAGTAGGCAGTTCCGAAGATAGGGATTCACAATTTCGTTACATCAATGCACAAGTAAAAAGTTTTACAAGACAATCTTATCCAGTCATTTCCGTCGATACAAAAAAGAAAGAACTCGTCGGCAACTTCAAGAATCCAGGAAAGCGATGGCAGAAGAAAGGAGAAGCAGAAATAGTGAACATCTATGACTTCGAGAACTTATCAAAAGGCAAAGCCATTCCTTACGGCATCTACGAACTACTCAGAAACAATGGCTTTGTCAACATTGGTATTAGCCACGACACGGCAGAATTTGCCGTCGAAAGCATCAGAAAATGGTGGCGAAACATCGGAAGGAAGAATTATCCAGCCGCAACTAAATTGCTCATCT
>JAZDIW010000077.1:0-9345 GCA_043804575.1 bacterium | reverse complement strand
GGAAATCGCGAATCCCGGAATTGCCCAAAGCGTCGCAGGCCCCGCGGTGATGTTTCTGCTCTTTGCGGTCGGCGCGATTGCGGCGTCGCTGCTTCGCGAGATGTCCTATGGCACGGCGCAGCGTCTAATCGTCAGCCGCGCCACCACAGGCGAATTGCTCCTGTCGAAATATCTCTATGCTCTGGCCTTCGGGAGCGCGCAACTGATAGCCATGATGGCCTACGGATGGATTCTCTTCGGATTGGATATTTCTCGCCATCCTCTCGCACTTTTAGTGATGATTGTTTGTGCGGCGGCCGCCATGAGTGGCATCGGCCTTTTCATCGCCGCGATCAGCCGCACCGAGGAGCAGGCGACCGGATATCAAGTCGTCGTCATTTTGGGAATGTCGGCTATCGGCGGCGCGATGTTCCCGAGCTTCATGATTCCCAAAGTCGTTCAAACACTGGCGAAAGCAACACCCGTCCATTGGGCGATGCAAGGGTTTTTAGATGTCTTTTGGCGCGACCAAACACTGCCCGGCATCGCGCTCGAATGCGGCATTCTGCTGGGTATGGCCGCACTCTTGACCACCATCGCCGTGCTTCTCTTCCGAAAGCGATTGGCGGTGGAATTTGGATAATCTTCCGAAGGAAATTGAGGTGGGATTGTAGGGGCTGCGCATGAGCCAAGTCTTTAATATATATTGTGACGAGAGTTGCCACCTCGAGCATGACCAGGAGCAAGCGATGGTACTGGGTGCGCTCTGGTGCCCATTATCAAAGACGCGAGAGATCAATACGCGCATCCGAGAAATAAAAAGCCGCCATGGGCTGGCGGCGGATTTCGAGATCAAGTGGACCAAAGTATCCAAGTCCAAAGTGCAGTTCTATCTTGATCTAGTGGATTACTTCTTCGACGATGACGATCTGCACTTTCGCGCCGTTGTCGTTCCCGACAAGTCAAAGCTCGATCACGCACGGTATGGTCAGGATCATGATACATGGTACTACAAAATGTACTTCAGATTGCTGTCAGCGCTGATTGAATCGGAGAACAGCTTCCGTATCTATCTCGACATGAAGGATACCCGCAGCAACCCCAAGATCAAGAAGCTGTACGAGGTGTTGGCCAACGCAAAATATGATTTT
Source organism: bacterium (assembly GCA_043804575.1). Classification (GTDB taxonomy): domain Bacteria; phylum Electryoneota; class RPQS01; order RPQS01; family DYHQ01; genus JAZDIW01. Next base: position 8,215 of record JAZDIW010000077.1, on the reverse strand, counting down.
GAGCGAAGCATTATCGCTCGCCTACAAGCTGTGCGGTCCCATGAAGTGGCGATCCTCCAGCTTGCCGATCTTCTGGTCGGCGCGATATCCTACGCGAATCGGGGACTGTCCGGCAACGCGGGCAAGCTGGAAATCATTGAGCGTATCAAAGAGCGCTCTCGCCTGAGCCTCGTGCGCTCGACTCTGCTTCGAGAAACGAAATTGAACATCTTTGTCTGGGAACCTCGTGAACAATGAGCATACCAGACTGGCTCCCCCATCTTATTGACACGAACGGGGAATGGAGCGAAGTCGTCGCTCGGTTGTACGCGATCTTTGAGAGAGATTTCAAACGGGGGCGACCAACTTGGGAAGGCAGGCCGGTATGGTGGGAATGGCGGCGCGATCCAGGAGACCCCTATGAAAACGGTTTCTGGCACCTCATCACGCGGGATAGCGAAGAAAAAAAGGCGCGTCTATTCGATCCCTCGCGCGCGCAGCGCCTGTGCTGGTGCGCTGCAACGCTCGCACACTCCGATGACCCTGCGATATTGAAATGGGACTACAGGGAAGGGAGCAGACGCATCCGTACGTATCTTTGGCTTCAGGATTTTGATTATGTGGTGATCATCGAAAAGAAGACCAAGCACGATAGGCAAACAGGGGGATGGTTCGATATCGCTGACTTGATCACTGCCTACTATGTAGATGGCGATAGCGAGCGGTTGAAACTTAAGCGAAAGTATGATAAGCGTCTATAAAATGCACAAGCCGCCCTCTCGCGAGAACGGCTATAAATCTCCTTTTACACTTACGGTCTTGCGACCTGGTAACTGAGGCTTCTTTAATATACGAAAAAGAATTGAGAATGTCAAGCCCTGATTTTTGATTGCTTTTCAACAGAACATCTTAACATTCAATATTTCGCATGCCAACATCCACAACCGAATCCGTCATTTGGCAGGTCGTGATGGCATGGATGGTGAGGAACAACTGCGCTTTGCACAAGCCTGTGGTGGACGGTATGCCGGTGGAATCCCCGACCTGATGGATCCATGGGCGCCGTTCGGACAATGAAAGACGGAATTCTGAGCAATATATTTTTAAAAAACCACATCTTGAGGGAATTTCTTCATGCCCAAGCACATTATTGCCTGGTTGCCCGGTGACGGGGTTGGTGTAGAAGTTTTGGAAGCCGCCCGGCTCTGTCTGGATGCGCTCGAATTTGACGCGAAATATCGCGAGGGGGACATTGGGTGGAAGTTTTGGTGCAGCGAAGGCAACGCGCTTCCAGAACGCACACTCGGCCTGCTGAAAGAAACCGAGTGCGCTCTCTTCGGCGCCATTACATCGAAGCCCAAGCAAGAGGCGGACGCCGAGCTGGATCCGCCGCTTCGCGGGAAAGGATTTTCCTATTTTTCGCCGATTGTGAAGCTGCGGCAGGAACTCCATCTGCACTCGAACATCCGCCCCTGCAAAGCGTATGCGGGCAATCCGCTGAACTATAAGGAAGGCATTGACCTCGTTATCTTCCGCGAAAACACGGAAGGGCTTTACGCGGGTGTGGAATTCCATCCGATTCCGCCGAATGTTTTCCAGGCGCTCTGCACGCATCCCAGTGCACGGAAGTTCGAGAAGTTCGGACTGGAAAATCTTGCGATGTCCACGCGGCTCATGTCGCGGCAGGGCTGCGCGAATATCGTGCGGCAAGCGTTTGCCTATGCGAAAAAACATGGTCGGAAGAGTGTGACGATTTGCGACAAGCCCAATGTCTTGCGCGAGACCGGCGGCCTGATGATTCGGACGGCGCGCGAAATCCACGAGAGGGAATATCCCGACATTCCCATGTGGGAGACGAACATTGACGCGCAGTGCATGTGGCTGGTGAAGAATCCATTCGACTACGATATCATCGTCGCCGAAAACATGTTCGGCGATATTCTTTCGGATTTGGCCGCGCAGCTTGTCGGAGGCTTGGGATTTGCCAGCGCAGGCAACATCGGCGACCATTATGCGGTCTTCGAGCCGACGCACGGCAGTGCGCCGAAATATGCGGGCCAATACAAGGTGAATCCGATCGCGGCGATTTTGGCGGCGCGGTTCATGCTCGAGTGGCTGGGCGAGATGGAAAAAGCTCAGCGTTTGGAGACGGCGGTCGCTCGCGTTATCAAAGAGGGACAGGTGCGTACCTACGACATGGGCGGCTCGAATTCAACGATTGACATGGCGAAGGCGATTGCGGCTTATTGCAGGTAGTATCGCCCGTTTAGAATTGCCCTTGCAGCGTAAATCGCGCGTGCGATTGCGGCAGGTGATTTTTTCAAGATACGATAGATTTGCGCGAATCTGCATCAAAAGGAGATGACAATGACAAAGCTGCGATTTCTCTTCGGGGTGGTCCCCGCTTTCGCGGGGATCGGCTTGGCAGCGGCACTGGCCATGCCACCCCATCCTGACCTCGTGATGAGAGTGCGAGCCATTGAAATGACCGTGCCGTATCCGATGTCTCATCGGGCGGAGCTTTTGGCTCGCGGCGTGGATGCGCCTCAAGGGCTCGACCTCTCGGCGAAGCGCGGTGCTTCGGGAAGACTCGACGATACCGACATGCGTGTTCTAATCCTGCTGGCCGATTTTACGGATCAGCCCTACCAAACAGGCGCGACTTATTTCGATTCTCTGATCTTCGGCAATCAGATCGGGAAGATGCGCCATTACTATCATGAAGTCTCCTACAATGAATTCCATGTCCTCCCCGGGCCGGGGCAGTATCCGTCCCAAATCGGGTGGACGCTCATGCCGCACACCTATGCCTATTATGTCAATGGGAACTACGGCTTCGGGAGTTACCCGCGCAATGCGCAGGGGCTTGTGGTTGACCTCGTGCAGGCCGTGGACCCCTATGTGAATTTCACTGTCTATGACAATGATGGGAACAGCACGGTGGATGGTCTGATGGTGGTGCACACAGGTCCGGGAGCCGAGCTCACCGGCAGCCGCGATGACATCTGGTCACACGCCTGGGCTGTGCCGACACAATATGTGGACGGTGTCGCTGTTTCGGGTTATTCGATGGAACCCGAGTACTGGCAGCATTCGGGGGATATGACTTGCGGCGTCTATTGCCACGAATTCGGGCATCAGCTTGGACTGCCCGACCTTTATGACTACGATTACGATTCGGAAGGAGTCGGCAAGTTCAGCCTTATGGCGGGAGGCTCTTGGAACGGGAATTTGGGCAGTCGCCCGGCGCACATCGAAGCTTGGGGGAAAACACGCGTCGGTTTTGCGGCCGCCACGGTTCTTTCAGCGGGCACCACGGGCATTTCTGTGCCCGCCAGCGAATACACGCCAACCATCTACCGTGTTTGGCGCGGAGGCGTGGGTACGGGGCCTCAATACTTCCTGATTGAGAATCGCGGACCCTACGGCTATGACGCCGCGATGAACGGCATCAAGGGTCTTTTCATCTGGCACATCGAAGAAGCCTCGGGCAACAATGATAATCAATGGTATCCCGGCTACACGGACTATGGGCATTACCTTGTGGCTCTCGAACAAGCCGATGGCCTATGGGATCTCGAACGGAACAGGAATTCGGGTGATGGAAATGATCCTTACCCGGGATTTGCGGACAACCGCACCTTCTCGACGATTTCGGTGCCGAATTCCATGGATTACAATTTTGATCCGACCGATGTCCTGATTCACAACATCTCCGATGACAGTTTGGTGATGTCCTTTGATCTGTCGCTTGTGCCGCAGCCTTTTGTGCGCGTGGTAGAGCCGAATGGCGGGGAAGTCTGGCCGATTGACTTGAACGGTTTCATTTCCGTGCAGCGCTATGTCATAACGGGACCCGCTCACATTTTCCTGTCTCGCAATGGGGGTGGAAGTTGGACAGATATCTTAACTTTGGCTGGCGCGGAAACCACTTGGACGGTGACAGGTCCGACCACAACGCAGGCTCTGCTCAAAGCCGAAATCTATGGAGCCGACACGCTGCGCGATATCAGTGATAACACCTTTATCATCGGAGAAACGGCTCTGACCCTATTGAATCCGAATGGCGGCGAAACGATTTCCATCAATGAGCCTCATCAGATTCTCTGGGATAGTTATGGCTACACGGGTCTTGTCAGTCTCTTCTTGAATCGTGATTATCCGGGCGGCACATGGGACACACTCGCGGCGAATGCTTCGAACAGCGGCTCTCGCATGGTCCGCATAGCGGGTCCCGCGTCCGATCTATGTCGGGTGCGAATCTCCTGTGATGAAAACCCCACTGTCTATGATGAAAGCGATGCGGATTTCCATTTGGTGCAGCCGACCGTCACTCTGATAGCGCCGAACGGAGGGGAGACTTACTCCGAGGGCAACAGCCTGAACATCCGTTGGACGGCGAACTATCTTGAAACGGTGAAAATCTCCCTCTCCCGCAGCGGTGCGGAAGGTCCGTGGCAGACGCTGTTCATCACGACACCGAATGATGGAGAACAAGCTTGGGTTGTCACGGGGCCTGCTTCGTCCCAATGCCGCATCCGCGTGGAATCGCGCTATGATGCGGCGGTCGTAGATATGTCCGACGGCAGCTTCACGATTGAAGCCGTGTCCGCTGACGACCGCACGAGTCCTGTTCCCGTGGCATTCGGGATTGCGTCCATCTTCCCGAATCCCTTCAACGCGACGACGCAAATCCGATTCCATCTCGAGCGTCCGGGAATGGCTACCTTGCGGATCTTTGACACTCTTGGCCGCGAGGTGAGGCAATTCGAGATTCGCGCCGAGGCTGCCGGAGCTTACGAGGTCACTTGGGTTCCACAGACGGGCTCGGGCATCTACTTTGCCGAATTGCAGCAGGCCGGACGCCGCGACTTGGCGAAGCTCGCCTTCATCAAATAGAAACTCCTCCCATGGAATTTTGGGAGAAATTTCACTTCACGAATAAGGAACATGGCTGTACTGCCGCTGCTCTCTGCGGGACTCCCCGTTGAAATCATCGCGCCGAATCCGCTTTGGATCCTTCCGTTTGTTCTGCTGCTGGCGGTGATCGCTCTCATGCCGATTCTTGCGGAGAGGTGGTGGCTACACTATTACTTCCTCTTCCCGCTTCCCTTGGGCGCGGCCGTTGTTGGCTACTACCTTTGGGGCTTGGACAATCTGCCGCGCATGGCCTTGAGCGGCATCGAATATATGTCGTTCATTTGCCTGATTGGGTCGCTCTTTGTCGTCGCAGGCGGAATCCACATCACCTTCAAGGGAGAAGCGGTTCCGAAGCAGAATACTCTTCTGTTGGGTCTGGGAGCCATTCTCGCGAATGTCTTCGGTACGACGGGCGCTTCGATGCTCCTCATCAGGCCCTACATCCGAATGAACAAATGGCGCTTCTCGCCTTACCATATCGTCTTCTTTATCTTTGTGGTGTCCAACGGCGGAGGAGCGCTGACTCCGATTGGGGATCCGCCGCTTTTTTTGGGCTACCTCAAAGGCGTTCCTTTCTTCTGGGTTTTCACCCATTTATGGCTCAAGTGGCTCCTTGGCGTGGGGGCGCTTCTTGCCCTCTTCTATTTCGTGGATCGCCACAATTTCTTGAAAGCCTCGGTAGCGGCCCGGGCGGAGGCCGAGCGCCATGATGTCACGCGGGTCGAAGGCTTATCGAACCTTTTCTTTCTGGCCGTGATCCTTGGCGCGGTCTTCATCCAAGAGCCTCTGTTCCTGCGGGAAGCCATCATGCTGATTGCGGCCCTGGGCTCCTATATGACAACGCCCAAGACCCTACACGGCAGGAACGCGTTCACTTTCCATCCCATCATTGAAGTGGCGGTGCTTTTTGCAGGGATCTTCGCCACGATGGTGCCTGCGCTCGATTGGCTGGACTTGAATGCGGCGAAAATCGGCCTGACGGCCCCGGGGAGTTTCTATTGGGGTTGTGGAATTCTCTCGGCGTTTCTGGACAATGCGCCGACCTATTTGAACTTCCTGACAGCGGCAATGGGAACCTTTCACCTCAATATGGAGAATCCATCCCATATGCCGATTTTCCTCGCTGAGCACGGCCATTTTCTGGAAGCGATTTCGGTGGCCGCTGTCTTTTTCGGCGCGGCAACCTATATCGGCAATGGGCCCAACTTCATGGTGAAATCCATCGCGGAGCGTTCGGGACTGAAAGTGCCGAGCTTTCTGGGGTATATCTTCAGATTCACCCTGCCCTACTTGCTGCCCATTTTGCTTTTGCTCTGGCTTGCCTTCTTTGCTTTTTCGGGGTGATTTCGCGATGCATTGGCATTGGCTTATCATCGGGACTGCGCTTCTTGCAACGGGCTGCGACCTCTTTACCACGCGCGAGGCCGAAACCCCGGACATGGGGAGCTCCTCCTGGGATATTCCAAGGGTCCCGCGAGATGTGCTGCGAAATATGACTCTGGCTCTGGCCGAGCGCAATGCGGTGGACTATTTGCGTTCCATTTGCGCGGATACCTTCGCCTTTCTTCCCGATGCCGTCACGCTCAGCAACCACCCGGAACTGGCCGACTGGGGAATTGACGAAGAGACCAATCATATTACGCAGCTCCTTTCGGGCGGAGTGCTGCCGCGCGATTCGGTTCTCGCCGTCATTTTCGAGGATCTCGAACAAACGGAGCTCTCGGACAGCGCTTTTTTGCGGGAAAGTTACACTCTTTTGGCAGGCGTGACGGTGCCGGGCGTGGCCCATCAAATGGTGGGAATCGCCGAGTTCTACCTCAGGATAGGGCGGGATGGCTATTGGGTCATCGAACGGTGGGTAGATAGACGCACGGAGGGACAGCCGACTTGGAGCGAACTCAAGGCGGTCGTGCGATGAAAGCTCAGCTTTTCATTCTCGGCGCTCTAACATCTGCCTTGATTGGATGCGTGAATCCTTTCGCACCGGAGCTTCGCGGGCCGACGGGTTCGCTCTGGACAGATGCCTCGACGGTCGGCGGGCTTCTGCAGAATTTCAAGACGGCCTATGAATTGGGGGATTCACTCGCCTACGCGCAGTGCCTCGATGAGCAATTTCAGTTCCAGTATTTTGACGACGAACTCAATCGGACGGAGAGTTGGTATCGCGAAACCGACCTGCGCGCGACGGCCAGGCTGTTCCGGAGTTTTCGGCACATCAATCTCATCTGGGGTCAAGCCCCGCCCGGCATTGAGGAGACCGCCACGCCCGATTCTCTGGTGGAGTTCCGCCTCCCTTTTCAACTGCTCTTCGATGAGCTTTCGCCGCTGATCGGCTTTGCCCATTTCACCGTCAACAAACCCGCCGGTGAACGCTTCCGCATCGTTCTCTGGCAGGATGATTTTTAGAACGGAGCGAAAGAGATACACCCTCGCCAAAGCAAGGGCGAGATGATTCAACTGGAGAAAGTGTATATCGCCCCTGAGGCAGGGCTCGGCAAGGAAATTACAAATGGATATCGAACTGATCAAGAGGAGAAAAGAAGAAATTGTGAGCAGGTTTGGTCCATGGACCGCTCACAACATCCAACTTGCGGATAACCTTTACACAATGGACAAATGCATCGTTGGCGATGAAATTGGGTTGAGACGTATCCTTCAAATGATTTCCGATGTTGCTCGCGAGCCGTTGGAGAATCTTCGTGTCCTGGATTTGGCCTGCCTGGAGGGATTGTATGCCATAGAACTTGCGCGTCACGGCGCCAATGTGGTGGGCATAGAGATTCGAGAAGCCAATATTGAGAAAGCACGCTTTGCAAAAAACATACTTTCTCTGAACAATCTTGAGTTTTTCCAAGACGATGTCCGCAATCTCAGCAAAGAAAAATACGGTCATTTCGATCTTGTCTTATGCTTGGGCATCCTGTATCACTTGGATGTCCCCGATGTCTTTTCCTTCCTGGAAAGAATAGCAGATGTATGTCTGAAGTTCGCAATCATCGATACGCATGTGAGCATCGCACCCGAAAGATTGTATACTCACCGTGGGAGGAAATACTGGGGCAGAACCTATCGTGAGCATAAGGCCAATTCTACTGCCGAGAAAAGATCCAAAGCGTTATGGGCATCTTTGGATAACTTGACGAGTTTTTGGTTCACCCGTCCTTCATTGTACAACGTTTTGGCGCATGTGGGTTTCACTTCCGTGTACGAGACTCATAATCCTCCGGACTTGAACAAGCCCTATGACCGCATCACACTCTTGGCAATGAAGGGGCAGCGCGAGACACTGATTTCAGCACCCTTCGTGAATTCGTTG
>JAZDIW010000076.1:0-5407 GCA_043804575.1 bacterium | reverse complement strand
CATTGTCCGCGAGATTGCGATAGTCACGCCAGGCGAAATACGCTCCTCCGGTTGCGTCACCTGCCATGGCCGGGGCGCGCTGTTCCCCCGCAAAATCGCAAACGCTGGAATACCAAGCCAAAGAGCCATCCGGCGAAATGCAGGCTCCATAAATGTCGGACTCTTCCGCGGTGCCTGCCTCCCAGACGAGAATGGCCCCTCCGTTGCCGTCGTCGACCATATCATAGAGAATATCGTCATCATAGGTATCTTGAAGCCGAAGGGGTTGTGCCCAGATGGGTTGGCCTGCAGCGTTCAGTCGTTGCACATAGATGTCAATTCGCCATGTGGTGTCCCGGCCGGACCAGCCCACATAAACGCCCCCTTCTCCGTCCGGAGCGCACGCGGCTTCGTCTTCATCAACATCCGAGGGAGCCACAACCACGCCTTCGGCCGACCATTGGATTTCACCCAAGATATTGATGCGCTGCGCGCGGATGAGTTTCGTGCCCGTTCTCTGGTCTTCCCAAACGACGAAGAAACCTAACTCGCCATCCGGACAGACGCGATGATTCTGTTGATTTGCCGGCACATCAACGGGAATATCACCCGCGACGGGCGAGCCGTTCACCGGCAAATGGATCCGCCCCAGAGTATCCACGATTTGGTAATAGAGAGCGGTTCCGCGCACACCCAAGCGCGAGTCTCTCCATACGCACGCCACACGGCCGAAGTCCAGCGGCACAGAAATCGGATCCGCGGCATCTCCGTCAAGTCCCCAAACCAGTTCAACGCCTCCCGGACTCAAGCATTCAGCGCCCAGGCTGTCGAGGCGCTGCACCTGGACAGCAATCGAACCGTTACGACTGTCGCTCCATGCAATAAACGCCCCTGCCTGACCGTCCGGGCGAACCAAGGGCTGAGTCTGCATATTCGCCGAATCACAGACCACCACTCCATTCGTCGCCCAAAACACATTGCCAGATGCGTTCACGCGCTGAGCATATAAATCGGCCATGAGTCGGTCGCCCATTGATTGCCGTGTATCTTCCCAGGCAATGATAGCCCCTCCGCGCAGGTCGGAAGACAATCGAATCTCTTCCTGACTGAAAGGAGCATCGCAAATGGAGAGCCCATTCTCCGCCCAAGCCACGGTGCCGTCGGGCTTGATTCTCTGTGCATAAATGTCCGACACCAAACCATCCAATCGATAATCCGCCCAGACACAAATCGCGCCGCCGTTTCCATCATAGATGATGCGCGCTTCATTCTGGTTTAGGCTTGCGGTGCACAAGGGCCGCCCTTCCGGTTCCAACTGAAGCTGACCCGCTGCATTGACATGCTGATAGTAAATATCGGAAGGGCCATTGCGCGCATCCACCCAAAGCACAAAAACGCCGCCTTGACCGTCCGCGTCGAGCTTGGGCGTCTTCTGCTCGCCGGAGACGGTACACAGAGCCATACCGTTGGTACCCCAGGGACGATTGCCATTGGGCTGAATGCGCGAGATGTAGATATCGGGCTGAAAGTTGCGACCGTCTTGCCACGCGATAATCATCCCACCAGAGCCATCCGAACACGCCGTAACCTGCACCTGTCCGCCGCTGCCGGTTCCAACACCCAATCCATTCGATGGCCAAGCGGGATCAATTGTGCCGTTCGAGAGAATATGTTGGGCATAAATATCGCCGGCATCGCCGCCGCGACCGTCAATCCAAGCGATAATAGCACCGCCGCTGCCGTCGTGCACGGCGCGCAGAGAAGTCTCCGCAACATAGAAGGGATAACTGTTGACAAGAACGCCCGTCGAGTCCCAGAGTCTGTTCCCGTCCGGATCAATTTTCTGCGCCCAGACATCACCGGTCGTATCGCTGCGGAAGTCTATCCAAGCGATAATCCAACCGCCGGTAACTTCGACAATTTCCGGATCTTCCTGACGGCTGCGAGAGATCACGAGGGGAAGCCCATCGGCTTGCCAAAGGACTTCGCCCGTGGGGCTCAACTTCTGCAGCCAGATGTCTCGGTCGCCCAGGCGCGTATCCGACCAAGCATAGAGAATCTCACCATTCGATGCGCGCATGCCCACGCGCTGCCATTCGATATGGTAGCCTTGACGAATCATCAGGCCTTTGCTGTTCCACAAAAGCGGCGAGGCGAAAGCCGCCTGAGCGCATGCAATGGTCAGCATCAGCAGCAACGCAAATCTTCCCTCAGAAAACGAAGCAAATCTCATCGTGCATACTCCTGTTTGTATTTCATGTAATATGTTTTCGCCGTGGGGGGGGTGTCGCCACGCCCGGAATCCAGTTTGTCGCCAAGGCGGGTCTCCACGCCCGGAATCTTCTTTTCGCCGTGGTGGGTCTCCAGACCCACCCGGAATACCTCAACGATGGCTATCACGCGGTGTCGGCTGCTTGCAGCCGAGCTTGTCGCCTCGGGCGAGTCACAGAACCGCCCCTACAAAATCCCGCCGCGCGTGGGTGCCCTCACCCCGCGCGAAAGAACCGCCGCGACCAAAGCGGACTCCTGCCCGTCTCGAGATAGGATTTCAAACTGGCAGGCACTTGTTCTCAATCGTGCGGACGCCAATCGCATTCATGTAATGAAAATTTACCAATTTCGCTCCATAAAGTCAACCGAGAGAAGGCTTGCAGGCGAGGACGGTATGGAGTCAAATGGAGAATTTTGAGGGGTTGACTTGTATTTTGTTTTTTTGTATCTTAAAGGTTCGAAGATTGGGAGTGGAAAAACGGCTTGCAGGCGGCTCACCGAACCGGCCACGCCGCCGTAATCTCGCGCAGCGAAGGGATCAGATTCAGAGTAAATTAGAGGCCATCTATGAATTTAGCTGCAGCAAGTGGCGCCTCAGCGCCGCGCAAATTTCAGAATTTCATCGCCGGAAAATGGTGCGACAGCGTTACAGGTCAAACCTATGAAAATCGCAATCCGGCCAATTGGAGCGATATTGTGGGCCTTTTTCCGCGCTCGAACAAAGAGGATGTGGATCGCGCGGTCAAAGCGGCGCGCAGAGCCTATGATAGCTGGCGTTTGGTGCCCGTGCCCGACCGAGGGCGCATCTTCCAGCGTCTCGGTGATCTCATGGTCCAACATAAAGAAGACATCGCTCGCCAAATGACTCGCGAGATGGGCAAAGTACTGAAAGAGACGATGGGCGATACTCAGGAAGCAATTGACACAGCCTACTACGCCTTCGGCGAGAGTCGCAGGCTTTGGGGGCGGACGGTGCCCTCGGAATTGCCGAACAAAACCTGCCTGACTTTTCGCATGCCGATTGGTGTTGCCGCGCTCATTACGCCGTGGAACTTTCCTTCAGCAATCCCGGCCTGGAAGAGCTTTCCGGCGCTCTTGTGCGGCAATACGATTGTCTTCAAGCCCGCGAGCGACACTCCGGCGACCGCCGTTCGATTGGTCGAATTGCTGCTCGAGGCCGGCATTCCGCCGGAAGCGGTGAATCTCTTGCACGGCTCGGGACGCGCCGTTGGGATTCCGCTCATCGAGCATCCCGATGTGGATCTCATTTCGTTCACGGGTTCATCCGATGTCGGGCGCGACATTAACGCTCGCGCCGGAGCGAAGCTGAAACGCGTTTCCCTTGAGCTGGGCGGCAAGAATCCGCAGATTGTGATGGATGACGCCGACCTCGATTTGGCGCTCGAAGCCGTGCTTTGGGGCGCGTTCGGCACGACAGGTCAGCGATGCACCGCCACTTCGCGACTCATCGTTCAAGCGGGCGTGCATGACAAATTCGTGGATATGCTCGTGATTGCCGCCAACAAACTGCGCTGCGGCGACGGTCTCGACCCGAAGACGGATGTCGGCCCCTTAGTCAATGAAGAACAGCTCAAAACGGTCGAATCCTATGTGAAAATCGGTCTCGAAGAAGGCGCAAAGCTTGTCTGTGGCGGCGAGCCGGACAAAAGCCCGCAGTGCGCCAACGGCTGGTTCCATCGCCCCACGATTTTCATCGGTGTCACACCTCAAATGCGTTTGGCGCAGGAAGAAATTTTCGGGCCGATACTCTCCGTGATCAAGGTCGCGGACTTGGACGAGGCGATTCGCGTGGCGAATGGCGTTCGGTACGGTTTGTCGTCCTCCATTTTCACTCGCGATGTGAACCGAGCCTTCCGAGCAATGCGCGATATCGAAGCGGGCATTACCTACATTAACGGAGCCACGATCGGCGCGGAATGCCACCTGCCTTTTGGTGGCGTGAAAGACACGGGCAACGGCCATCGCGAAGGCGGTTGGGCGGTCTATGAATTCTTCAGCGACATCAAGACCGTCTATGTGGATTTTTCGGGCCGCTTGCAGAAGGCGCAGATAGACAACTACTGATTCCGGGCGGGTGAGGGCATCCGCCACGGCGAGAGATTCGCGTCGCCGTTGTGGGTCTCCAAACCCGCAATTAAGATTCCGGGCAGGTGAGGGCACCTGCCTCGGCGGGGCATAAATGATGACCAAAGAGAATCTGCTGACGACACAAGAAGTCGCCGCGCAATTGCGAGTGAGCGCGAGCACGGTGCGGCGGATGGCGCGACTGGGGCGCTTGCCTGCTCTGCGAGTCGGGCGGCTTTGGCGCTTTGCGCAGCAGGATTTGACGGTGAAACTGCATCAGCAGAAGCTCGCCAACAAACAGACGAAGCGGCGGCGGCGCTCCGGCTTTTTCGACTGGCGCAGCTTTGTGACAGAACTCGGTTTTGTCGAGCCATTCAATCGAAACGACATTCACGCGCGACGATAAATGATCAAATGCCTTGATACGACGCTCCTGCTCCATCTGGTGGACAAGGCGTCACCTTATCACCAACGGGCGGCAGATATTGTCGAGCAGGCGGAAGCCGGCTTGTGGCGAAGCTGCGTTTGTTTCGTGAGCCTCATGGAATTTGTGGCCATCGCGACAAACGAACAGCGCGTTCGCTATCCGATGACGCCGAAAGATGCGCAGAATCTTGTCGAGAAAATTTCGAAAGCGCCGCAGCCGGAAATCCTCTATAGCAGCATGCAGATTGTGCGCGACAGCTTTGCTCTCATGGAAAAATACCGCAGCCAAAGGCGGCATTTTGGGGAGACTCTGATTGCCGCGACGATGCTCGCGCATGGCGTCAAGACGATTATCACCACCCAATCGCGCCATTTTCAGGCGATTCGCGAGCTTCAGGTAGAGAATCCGTTTGAAACGCTTTTTGTATAAATTGCTGAGCAGGTAGTGCCGCACGGCAGTGCGCGTGAGTGCGTTGCAGGCAGCTGGCACCGCAGTGTGAATTGCGTATTTGATATGACCGAACCGTATGTAACCGCAGCATCGCTGAAAGAAAAAACGCAGCATTGGCTTCGGGAAATCGCGCCTGCGAATCAGCACAAGATGAAGCTGAAGAAATCCAAGGCCGCGCTTCTGGTGATTGATATG
>JAZDIW010000075.1:0-3403 GCA_043804575.1 bacterium | reverse complement strand
GCCTCACATCGGGACAACCTACACGACGATTCTCGCGGACACCTTGGCTCGCTATCATCGTCTGATGGGCCATCACACCTTTTTTCTCACCGGCACAGATGAGCACGGAGATAAAATTGCACGCAGTGCCGCTGCCAACGGAGAATCGGCTCAGAGCTTCGTCAATCGAATCAGTGAAGCCTTCCGCGGACTCTGGCCCCAGCTCTATGTCCATCCCGATCGCTTCATCCGCACCACCGACCCGGATCATGTCCGAACGGTGCAACATATCTTGCAGAAAGTCTACGACTCGGGCGATATTTACTTTGGTGAATACGGCGGACTCTATTGCCTCGGTTGTGAACGGTTCTACACCGAAAAAGAACTGGTGGACGGCGTTTGTCCCGACCACAAGGTCGCGCCCGAATTCATTCAGGAGAAGAACTATTTTTTCCGGATGAGCAAATATCAGGAATGGCTGGGCAACCATATCGCCGACCACCCTGATTTCATTCGACCCGAACGCTATCGTAATGAGGTGCTGGGATTCCTTCGCGAACCTCTCGAAGACCTGTGTATCTCGCGCCCCACAAGCCGACTGACTTGGGGCATCCCGATTCCCTTTGATGATAAATATGTCACCTATGTCTGGTTTGACGCTCTGATCAACTACCTGACCGGCATCGGCTATCCGGATAGCGCGACTTGCCACGAATATTGGGAGCAGGCCGAGCATCTGATCGGAAAGGACATCCTCAAGCCCCATGCGGTTTATTGGCCGACCATGCTGAGGGCCGCCGGCATTCCACCCTACGCTCATCTGACCGTCCATGGCTATTGGAACTTCGAAGATACGAAGATCTCCAAGTCGCTGGGCACTCCCTTGACTCCCCTGCCGCTTGTCCGAGTCTTCGGCGTGGACGCCCTTCGATATTTTCTGATGCGGGATATGGTCGTCGGTCTGGATGCCCGATTTTCCGTCGCCCTCGTCGTCTCTCGACTGAACAGCGACCTGGCCAATGATTTCGGCAATTTGCTTTCGCGGGTGGCCCGACTGACCGCGGCTCACTTTGAAGGCCGGGCGCCTCACGGCCCAGAAACTCCCGGATCCTTGGCTTCCCAAGCCGCCGCACTTCTCGAGATGATTCCCGAGGAACTAAAAGAAATCCGACTCCATAATATCATCGAGGAAATTCTGCAATTTGTTCGTGCAACCAATCGTTTCCTCGAGGCCAACGCACCCTGGAAACTCGCCAAGGAAAATCCGAAGCGCGCGGGCGAAGTCATTTATGAAGCCTTGGAAGCCTTGCGCATCGCGGCGATTTGCCTGTCTCCCGTCATGCCGGAGAGAACGGCCGAGCTGCTCACGCGCCTTGGGCAACCTCTCGAGGAATTCCGCCTTGAGCCACACGCCAAATGGGGACGGTTGCAACCCGGAACGCGAATCATGGAGGGCCCTGCTCTTTTCCCGCGCATTCCCGAAGAAGAGCTCCCGGCCTTGTTGCCTGAAATCTTGGGCAAAGTCACGAAAGGAAAAGAAGTGAAACCGACACCGGTCGAAGAAGAGCAAATCGAGGAAATTTCCCTCGAAGAATTCCTGCGAATTCAATTGAAAGTCGCTCGCGTGCTGTCTGCGGAACGCCTTCCCAAATCCGACAAGCTCCTTCGGCTAATCATTGACCTCGGCAATGAAAAGAGGCAAATCATCGCGGGCATCGCCGAATACTATGCGCCCGAGAGCTTGATTGGGAAGAGCATCGCCGTGGTCACCAATCTCAAACCCGTCCGGCTGCGAGGCGAGGAATCGAGGGGAATGCTCCTGGCCGCCCTCTCCGGAAATGAACTCGGCCTTCTGACCGTGGACAAAGATATTCCCAGCGGTGCTTCCATTCACTGACACCAATGTAACTCGGGCTCTTGCTCCTCTGCTCAGCCGCTTTCGAGGTCGCCGGGCCGTCGTGATTGCCCCCGGAGAGCCGGACTTCGTCGTCCAGTTGCGTCACCGATTCGATGACCTCTGGAGCCTCCAGCCGCCCGACGGCGAATCTTCCGAGATCCATTTCAAAGATCCCTCCACCGGTTTGATAGGGGAAGACGACTGCCTCGACCTTGCGGTTTTCTATTGGTCATTTCATTGTTTCTCAGAGCGAGCCTGCGCTTTGGCGGAAACGCTGCGCGTGCTGAAACCGCAAGGCCGAGTTGTCATCGTTGATCCCATCCCGCTGGCGGGAAACGAACGACAATATACGCATCTGATGTTGCAACAGATGCTGACGGAATGGAATGCGGCGCTGGGAAAGGCTTCGTTCCCCGTACTGACCGCCGAGGCAATGCAACGCGATTTGAAGGCCGCAGGATTCCATCACCTTCGAACGCATGAGTTCCTGCAAACTTCCTCAACACCCGGCACGGATGCGGAGCTGAAAGAGCAAGCCTTGGGCATTCTCCGACAGGAGATCATTCCTTCGCTGGCTCAGTTGGGAGCCCGGCGAGCCGAATTCGAGAAGCGCGTCGTGGAACTCAAGCAACGCCTCGAGCGGATCGGCATCGAGATTCACCCTTTTGTCGCCGTGACAGGCATGAAGAAGGCGAAGACAGGCCGCTCGCAGCCGAACCTCTTCGTCGGCGAGACGGATGTCCCTACTCCGAAGGCTGAAAGGCGCTATGAAATCACCGCGGAACTTCAAGAGACGGAGTTGTCTCTCGAGGAGCGCTTGCTGAAATTCGGAGCGGCGAGCCTTCGCGCCCCGGAGCTCTTCGCTTTTCTCCTTTGCCCGGGACAACCCGAAACCGTGGAAGAGCTCGCCGAACGCATTCTTCACGATTACGGTTCGCGAGCCATTGCCGAGGAGCAGAATCCTTATCGGCTTAAGGATGCGCTGAATATCAGCCTGCCGCTCGCCTGTCAGATTGTCGTCATGTTCGAATTAGGGCGGCGTTTCTTCGACAAAGGCAAGGCGCCTGCCCTGCGCAGCCCCGAGGATGTCTTTCATCATCTGCGAGAAATGGGCACCCTGAAGCGTGAGCAGTTTCGCGTGCTGTTCCTGAATCCCCAAGGGGAACTCCTCGGAGACGAGATCGTAGCGACGGGAAATCGCGGCGCTGCACGATTGCATCCTCGAGATATTTTCGCGCGCGCCTTGCACCATCGAGCGGCGGCGCTCATCCTTTGCCACAATCATCCTTCGGGCGATTTGAGCCCATCCCCGGAAGACCTCGAATTCACACAGCGCCTTCTTGAGGCTTCCAAACTCATGGGAATCGAGCTTCTCGACCATGTGATTATCACAGACCGAGCCTGGACGAGCTTCCGCGATTCGGGCCTGCTGTAATCCCCATGTCTCCCTTTCGTCGCGCTTGCACCATTAGAAGAGCCACATCGATAGTGCCGCACGGCAGTGCGCTCACCCACCCACCCCTGTGT
>JAZDIW010000074.1:0-5774 GCA_043804575.1 bacterium | reverse complement strand
CGGTCGAGGTGTGTTCTAATGCGTCGAGGTGAAGCAACACGCAGGAGCGTGTTGCCTCGTACGACATCAATCCTTTACCGCCATTATTTTCGGGAAAAGCAGAGAGAAAATATAGTTTCATAAATAGGGAAAGTCTCTTTTTGGATTGAGGGGAGGAGACATGAAGAACGAAACGAGCAAAGAACTGTTCTCCAGCATTGTCCGGAGTGTCGGCGACGGTATTCTTGTCGCAGACGGCGAAGGCCAAGTGATCTTTCTGAATCCCACTGCCGAGAATCTCACCGGGTGGAGATGCGATGATGCGTTCGGGAAATCTCTCCATGAGGTCTTCCGCGCGGCAAGCGAGGAGTCCGAACAACCGATTGAAATCTCCGTGATAAAAGTCGCACACGGAGACAATCCCCTTTCCCTTCGCCACACGGTGCTGACGGCAAAGAACGGAGTGAAAAGGGCCATTGACGGAAGCTGTGCACCACTGAAAGATGAGCAACAGAAGGTGCTCGGGATTGTGCTTGTCTTTCGTGAAATCGAGGAATACAAACACATCCAAGATGCCCTGCGCGAGAGCGAGGAGAAATACCGCCGGCTCGTTGAGAACTCTCGAGATGTGATCATGCTGACTCAACCTGACGGGATCATCAGCTATCTGAGTCCCGCATGCAGGGAAGTGTTGGGATATGAGCCCGAGGACCTGGTGGGAAAGCAACCGTGGATTGTCCATCCCGACGACTTGGCACAAGTCAAAGAGATTCACTACCGGGCACTGACGGGCGAAGGGGGAACGAATGCGGAGTATCGCATCCTGACGAAGACGGGTGAGATCAAGTGGGTCTCCCATTCCTGGTCGCCCATTTTTGTCGGCCATAAATTTCAAATGCTTGCCAGCACGGTGCGCGACATTACCGAACAGAAGCGGACCGGCGAAATCCTTCAGGAGGCCTTGTCACGGTTTGAGGCCGTCATTGAGAATACGCCGCTGGTGGCGATTCAAGGTTTTGATTGCGATGGAGTGATTCGCCATTGGAATAGCACCTGCAAGACTCTCTATGGCTATCGCGCCTCCGAAATCGTCGGAAAACGGCTTCAGGATGTCCTTCTTTCCGGAGAAGCGGCACGAAAATTTGAGCGAGCTGTACAGCAAATCTGCCGATCGGGTCAGGCGACACCACCCCAAGAGTGGACGGTGTGCACACGCACGGGAGAGGAGCGCTGGGTCTATTCCACCATGTTCCCTGTGTTCGCGCACGGAAGGATCCACGAGATCTTCTGTATGGATGTGGACATCACGGATCGCAAACGAGCCGAGGAGGCGGTGCGTGTTCAAAGAGATTTGGCGCAAAGCTATCTGGATCTGGCCGGAGTTATTTTCGTCGCCCTGAATGCCGACGGACATATCACCCTTGTCAACAAGATGGGTTGCAAGGTTTTGGGATATGAGGAAAGAGAACTCCTTAGACGGAATTGGTTCGACACTTGCCTGCCTCAGCGACTGCGAACCGATGTCCGAAGTGTCTTTCGCAAGCTCATCGCCGGAGAGATCGAACCCGTCGAGTACTACGAAAATCCGATAGTGACGAAAGACGGCCAGGAACGAATCATCGCCTGGCACAACACAATTCTGAGGGATGCAGAGGGTCGCATCGTCGGCACGCTCAGTTCGGGAGAGGATATCACCGAGCGAAAGCGGGCCGAAGAAGCTCTCAAGGAAAGCGAAGAGCGGTATCGCAGGATGTTCGAGCAATCCGCCGACGCGATACTCATCGAAGACTTGGAAGGGCATATCCTCGAACTCAACACCGCGGCCTGCCAGCTCATGAAGGCCAAAAGAGAGGCTCTTCTCGGAAGGACTTTCTCAGGCTTCCTCTCTCAAGGGAGTCTGGATATGGCCACCATTCTTCATCGGCTGAGGGCCGGGGAGCGCGTGCTATTTGAAGCAAGCCTGACCCCCGCCGATGGTCATCCGCGGATTGTCCGGAGTAGCATCGCCTTGATCACATATGGAGAAGAAGAGCGAGTTCAAATCATCAGCCGCGATGTTACGGAACAGAAGCGCGCCGAAGAGCAGCTTTTTCAGGCTCAGAAAATGGAGAGCATCGCCACGCTCGCCGGAGGAGTTGCCCATGATTTCAACAATTTAATGACCACCGTTCTGGGGCGTGCTTCTTTGCTTCGCGATGAACTCGGTGCCGGGCACCCGGCGGACATAGCGCTTTCGGTTATCGAAAAGACGGCTGCCCGCGCGGGTCACCTTGCGCGACAGCTCTTGGCCTACGCTCGAGTCGGAAAATATCAGCCTCAAGTGGTCAATCTCAATACCATCCTGCAGGATATTCTCCGACTTCAGGAACATATTGTCCCGCCGAATATTCGCCTCGAAGAGGACCTTTGTCCTTCGTTGCCAAACATCGTGGCTGACCCGACGCAAATGCAGCAAATTGTCATGAATCTATGCCTGAATGCCGTTGAGGCGATGCCAGAAGGCGGCCGGATTCGCTTTCAGACAGGTGAAGCGCGCGTCACGAAGAAGGATACAAAAACTCGGCATGACCTTGCACCGGGCCGCTATGTGCGCTTGGCCGTTCAGGATACCGGCGAGGGAATGGATCAGGAGACACTGTCTCGAATTTTTGAGCCCTTTTTCACGACCAAGGACATTGGTCGAGGATTGGGCCTGGCGGCGGTCTATGGAATTGTCGTGAACCACGCCGGAGCCGTCACCGCCGAGAGTGAAGTCGGCCGAGGCACAACTTTCACCATGTATTTTCCTGCCACGACAGCGAAAGCAAGGAAGGCGAAAGCTCCTCGCACCGAAGCACTTCACGGCGAAGAAACGATTCTGATCATCGACGATGAGGAGTCGGTCTTGAGTATCACCGAACGGATCCTTCAGCGCTTGGGCTATCGAGTTCTTTTGGCAAGCAGCGGCCAAGAAGGTATCGAGATCACTCGTTCCCACAAGGGACCTATCCACTTGGTCTTGCTGGATCTCAGCATGCCGCTACTCCCGGGCAGCGAAACCTATCCGCAACTCATCGCCCTTCGACCCGATATGAAGGTTCTCGTCTCGAGTGGCTATGCCTTGGATGAACAGGCGCAGAAGCTCTTGGATGCGGGAGCGCAAGGCTTTGTTCAAAAACCCTATTCCATCGATACGTTGGCTCGCCACATTCGTGAAATCCTGAATCGAGAATAGCTCCCACCCCCACCGAGATGTGTAATAAAGGAATGCACAGGCACACATTCGCCAAGGGCGATTCTCGTCCTCCATCCGCTTCAACTCCGTTTGCAGGAAAACTCTCGAATTCAAACGGTTTGGCGATACTCTGTTTCTTCTTGCCACTTATCCTCGTGTCCCTTTCATTCGCTCAGGCAAACGCACCTGCTCTGATGGATTCACTGAACGCGTTTGAAACCGCAGGGCCCGTTTTCGAATTCGATACCTTGGCGATTCAATGGGATGGAATCTCCTGGACGCACTCGAAGGGAAGCCTGCAATGGTTGACGCCCGTCCGAGGCAAGCCCACCGGCGCTCTCATCTGCGGACGCGGCCATTTCGCCTTCTTGCCAAAGTTGAAACCTGAAAGAGATCTTCTGAAGCGAACACTGGGCTCTGCGGAAATCGAGGGCTCCTGCGACGGTCTCGTTCTCCGTTTCACGCCGGAAATTGGTGAAGCGCTCTTGGCCGGCAAGACATTCAGAGAGGTCGGCGCTCGAGTTTCTTGCCGGGATCTCATGAGTCCGGCTGAGGATGAATGGCGTCGCCCGACGAATATCGCCATTGCTCCGAAGATCGCCCGAGCCTTTCTGGACGAGAGCCCGGCTCTGGTTCTGTACGGCCGTGTCATCTCCAAAGAGCATGGCGAACTAATCTACCTCTATGATGGGCGTGACGCGGAATCCGTCAAGTTGCTCAGTCGCGCGGAGCATTTTGAGGATTTGCAAATTCTCTCCTCTTTTGCTCCTAAGAGCGAGAGTGTCTATGAGCTGCCGCTTTGGAACGACTCGGCCGATGCGGTCATTTCCAATTACT
This sequence comes from bacterium, assembly GCA_043804575.1. GTDB lineage: Bacteria > Electryoneota > RPQS01 > RPQS01 > DYHQ01 > JAZDIW01. The sequence continues at coordinate 1,744 of JAZDIW010000074.1, read as the reverse complement.
CCATGACGGTGACGATTCCCGAGCAAGGTGGAATGCGCATTCGAGGAACCTTGCAGCTTCAGGCAACGCGTGCCGGAACGAGAGTCGTTGCCATGCGCCTGCACCCCAAGATGAGAATTCTCTCGCTTGCAGACGAGAACGGAGAGGAAATTGCAGTATGGCGGAAGAAGCATCTGTGGGCTTGGGATGACGAGGTCTATTTGGTGACACGCCAAGCCCTGCCCGTCAATCGAGATACCCATTGGGATTTTGAAATCGAAGGAGAAGCTTTGGAGCGAGTCTATGGGCATTTCTATTTGGATGCACGGCTGGATTGGTATCCCATCAGTGGCTATTTGCGCGAAGCAGACTATGATGTCCTCTTCGAATATCCGAAATACTATGACCTCGTGGCCGTTGGAGAGAAAATCGAGGAGACGGTGGACAAGGGCACAAAGCGGGCGCGCTGGAAAGCCCAGAAAAAACCCGTTGGAATGAGTTTCTTTATTGGAGAATTTCGAACAAGCGAACTCGGAAGAGAAGGTTTACCGCCGATTACTCTTTGCCAAGCGGATGTGGCGTCTCCTGAACTCAAGCACTACCTTCAATCGCAAGGCGTTTCCGTGGCGGGCCGTTCAGGAAAGGAACTGGCCAATGAAGTGGTGGACGCTCTTTCGTTCTACACGGAGCTTCTGGGGCCCTGCTTGGCCAAGCACATCTATGTCACCGAGATTCTCGGACAGCATGGACAAGGTCTTTCGGGACTCATCCAGCTCTCCTGGCTGACTTTTGCCACCCACGACGACTGGGGAATAAATCGTGCCTTTCGCGCTCACGAGGTGGCTCACCAATGGTGGGGAGAAGGCATCGGCTGGGAGAGTTATCATGACCAATGGCTCTCGGAAGGATTTGCAGAGTATTGCGCCTGGTGGATTCTGCAGACGAAAGAGGGAAACAAACTCTTTTTCAAACGCCTCGACAAGGCGCGGGACAACATTGTGCATGCTCGGGATTACTTGTTGGCGAAGGGACCTTCCGCCCCCAGCCTCTGGCTCGGATGGCGAGCTTCGACGACAGAGACACGCGGCGACTATTTCCGTCTGACCTATGAAAAGGGAGCGTGGGTCTTGCACATGTTGCGCAACTTGCTCATTGACTTTCAAACGATGAATGAAGACAAATTCAAAACAGTGCTTCGTGAGTTCTATCAGCGGTTTCAAGGCCAACGAGCCAATACCGAGGACTTTCGCAAGGTTCTCGAAGAGGTAACGGGCGAATCCTTCCACTGGTTTTTTGACCAATGGGTCTATGGAGCCGACATTCCAACTTATCGTTGGAACTACGCAAAGCGAAAAGAGGGGGACTATTGGAGGGTGGCTTTGGAGGTGCAACAGGAAGGCGTGCCATCCGATTTCCACATGCCTGTTCCCGTGACCCTGAAGTTCAAGGATGGGACACGCGCCACCGTGCGAATTGAGGTTCGGGGTGAACAGGAATCGTATGAGTTGCCTCGGATGAAACAAGAGCCGGTGGAAGTTTCCTTCAATGACTATTCTTCGGTTCTTTGCGAACTCAAACGAAAATAGCTGAAGCAACAGACAAAAGAAGCGGGGCTGCCAGTGTTGGCAACCCCGCTCAGATTGTTGACAAAGTCCTCGCATTTTGCGGGGACTTTTATTATAATAGGGCAGGTGTTCATTGGGAGGTTTTGATGAGGTCAGGATGCTGAGGAAGCAGGGCGGCAAAGCGACGGAACTGGAGTTCG
>JAZDIW010000073.1:0-4419 GCA_043804575.1 bacterium | reverse complement strand
TGATGATGTGGTTCGAATATCCGAATGCCCCATTATCCGTTGCAATATCAACGGTGGCATATTCCCCAAGACTGCGTTTGCCGCAAAGGTATCTCTACAATTATGGAGCTTCAGAATCCTAATTCCTGCTACCCGACAAATATTCGGAAATTGCCGCGTCACAGCATGTCCGTCCAATCCAGTGAAAACCAAACCATCTCCAGTCCCATTCAAAGACTCCAAAATCATCTTCAATTCATCGCATATCGGAATATCCCGTCCCAATCCAGTCTTTGTCTTGGCTGGTCTTAAAATGATTCTCCCATGCTCGAAATCCACGTCACGCCATTCCAAATTCACCACTTCATTCCGGCGCATTCCTGTTAAAATAAGTACAGCCAAAAATGGCGCAACACATTGTCCTTTCAAATAAAATCCCCTTGCCGTTTTAAGTAGCTTTTCAACTTCCTCTGGTGTAAAATGATCACGCTCCTGATCCTCTTGCACTGCTCTCATCATGGTGACTTTCGGGAAAATCCAATTCTTGAAAATCCGTTCATCATGCACCCATCGTAAAAATGCTCGCAGATTTCGCAAATGAATATTCACAGTATGAGCGCTGAGTTCTCCATACTTTTTTCGCTGTGAATTTAGCGCACCGCGCTGTATTAGCATTTCCCGAAATCGAATCACCTGCTCACTTCCGAATTCTCGAATATGGCAATCTCCAAAGTCATTCGCCAATAGACGAAATGTATGTCTCTGCAATTCTAAAGTGCCTGGTGACCATTCGCGAAAACGATTTTCGATATATTGTTCAATCAAGTTTTTTATCAAATTCCCTTGATCCCCCCTAAAAACAAATCTATCACCAAATAATTTTTTTTCATTCCCCGCTAATATCTCCGCTTGTATCTCCAACGCAGCATGCATCGCTTTTTTATAGCTTCCTTTCAGACTCAATGGAATCTTCGTATTGTAACAAAAATGTCCTCCCCCATTTAGTTTCACTTGGGCATACCAAACGTCCCCATTCTTTAGCTTTCGCTTATAAACAGAAGCCATCTCTTCCTACCTTCACATTTTTGATTTTCTACAGCTCTTCAGGATTGCCTGATTAAGAAATGATCAGAAATTGAAATCGTCGCCCTATTCAATAAAAACTCCTTGCTGTATTCCATAACCAGCAAGTCTTTTAATGCGAACTCCGCTCAAAAATCTGTCCTTTGGGCAATAATATTACAACGCCGCTTCACCAATCCGAACGCCAACCTCAGATGGTTTCAAAGCAATACTATAGCGCCATTGACTATAGCTTCCATCAGCATTAACCGCGTCCACCCACCTTTGGGCAGCTTGGACTTTGATTTCCTTGAGCTCATCGAAACCCTTTGTCTCCAGAATAAGATTCACAACTGGATCAGTTTTCAGGCGGATCAAGAAATCCGGTACATAGTCGTGTGGTTGTCCATTGTGCAGATAGGGAATGGCGAAGCCTAAATGATCGTTCTTCACAAACGCATCGACAAGCGGGTGATTGTCAATTGTGTATGTGGCAGATTGCTCCCACTGCCGTGTATCCGCAACGACGTAGTTCAAATGGCAGTGCAAAGCTTCGCGAACATCCTTGCTTGTCCAAAAGTCCACATTCGCTGTTGAGCCGGGGCCTCGGCTTGTCTCGTAGCGCGGAACCTCTGGGGCTTCGCCTTGCGACGTATCTGGCTTAATTGCCTCGATAAGCCGCTCGATGACCTGCCCATAGTAGTGAGAGCTGAAAACGTCGCGAATCTCGAAAGGCGGCAAAGGTCTCACCTTATCCCTCAGAAAGCGATCCGCGATAGCGACGAGTTGCGGGAAGAGAGCAAAAGCCGGTACTTCGCAATTCGGCTGCGCTGTGTAAGATCTTGTTAGGTCTCGCGCAAGATCAAAAACCAACTCCTGTCGGCGACGTTGACGACGGTATGCGTCGAGGTCGACTGTCTCAACGCTGCCCGGGCCCGATAGCGTATGGCGTCCCCTGTTGTTGGGCAACCCTGCCTTCACATCCACCTTTGGGGGGATGTTGAGCGGATCGAGCACCACAGTGGCGATACTCTCCCAGTCTACCATCACCTTGTTCCGAATTGCCGTTCGGTAGCCTTCCACACGCGGAAACTTGATCTCGTAGCGCGCCTTTTCGGGAATCGCCTTAACTTGACGCCGTTTCGGCGGTGGTGGCTTAGGACCAGAAACGTCGGCTTTGAATGGGATAACCTCAAAAGGCACCCCGAAAACCTTGGATACTTCCTCCGACATCAGCCCGTCTTCGCCGACCTCATAGCTGGAGCGCCGAAGTCCGCGCCCCACTACCTGCTCGCATAAGAGCTGAGACATGAAAGGTCGCAGACCCACGATGTGCGTCACAGTACTGCAATCCCAACCCTCGGTAAGCATTCCTACGCTCACAATGCACATAATGTCTCGCCCGGGTGGATGCAGTGGCCGGTTCAGCTTCTTTGCCAGCTCCTCGAAGCCATCAGGGTAGAGTGGCATTCCTTGTTGACTCTTCGGCCATTCCATTTTCCCGATGGTATCGAGCGTCAAACGCATCCACCTGGACTCATCGCTCTTCGCCTCATCCGTATCTGTCTCGTGAACGACCTTCGAGTCCACGCGGATCGTATTGATGTGGTCGGATGTGTTTCGTAAGGCTTCAATCTTGAATTGCGGAATCCCCATCGGCGGTCTGTTCTCGGCAATCCACTCATAGATGATCTTGGCAATTTTGGTGTTCTTGCAGACGAGAATGTACACGGGCGGACGTGGATCTTCGCGGTGCTGTTCCCACTCGCGTCGCATTTCGTCCCACAGCCCGGCCAGCATGACGATCGGCGTATTCGCCCACTTGAGAATTGCCTCGGGTTTTGGCCCCTTCTTTTCTGCCGGAGTCAGCTTTGGCAGAATCCACTTCCAAATGTTGAAGTAGCCAGGGATCTCGGCTCCAGTTGTGTCTCGCACGGCCAACTGCGGAATCTTGGTCAATCCCGATTCAATCGCATCCGTGAGTCCAAAATCGCTCACTACCCACGGGAAGGTGCGGTTCGTTTCCTGCCCCACGCGGGCAAGATAGTAAGGCGTCGCCGAGAGATCCACGCAGAAGTTGATGCCGCGATGTTTATGAATCCGGTCAAGGCCTTCGATCCACACCGTCGCCTCTCTGAAGAACTCTTCTACTTCTTCTTCCTCGCCGAAAAGGTCTTCCTCAGTCTCTTCCGGCTCTTCCTTGCGAATGCGGTAGGCGTGGTGTGCCTCGTCGTTGAAGACGAGGATATTCTGCTTGCCGCCCACTTCGCGGCCCAGCACGCGATTAATAAGCGAAGTGTCGCTCTCCACATACTTGATGGATTCAACATATACTTTGAGCAGGTTTCCCTGCTTATCTGTTTCTTCTCTCAAGATGGAGATCATTCCGGTAGCCACTTGACGGTTCAAGTCTTCTATGCTTAGATACCGTTTTCCGCGTGCCGTCGTCGTCTTCGGGCCGATAGTAATAGTCTCACGTAGACGCACCGGCACTCCCGCCTTTGCGACTTTCGCGCTCACGCCGCCGATTTGTACACCTTGCGGCTCAAACACATGCCAGTTCGTCACTAATACTCGCCCTTTGGTAAGGTCAGGCATCAGGTGCGGCGGCACCAAGTCGCGCGTCCTGTACAAACTCGCGTCGCCCTCATTCGGATTGAGTTCCCGCAGGCGGTTGCGGATCGTCACATTCGGGCAGACGACAAGAACCACATCCGAAAATCGCGCATCGCTCCGGTCGTTCACCTTGTTCAGGATGCTCCACGCGGCCAGCATGCCCATGACCGTTGTTTTGCCCGTGCCAGTTGCCATTTTGCAGGCGTAGCGGTGGAACACCTCGAATCCTTCGGCTCTGCGCTCCTCGCTCATCTCTTCCATCGGCACATTGATTCCTTGCAAGAAGTCCGCACGCGCCTCGACAAGAAAAACGGTTATCTCGGTGGCTTCCACCTGAGCAAAAAAGAGGCGATGCTCTCGCCCTTCTCGTCTCCAGTACCTTAGCAATTCGACCGTCGTCCGCGTCGCACCGGGGTATCCCGCATCCCGCCAGCTCTTCACTCTCTGACGGATCAAGTTGACGAGTTCAAGTTCCACCCAGACGCCGCGTGCCCCCGAGCCGTCGTCGCTGACCGTGGCTGTGGGATCCCTGTAGAAGTAGCCTGCCGAACGCCGCCCTTGTCGCCGCTCGGGGCTCTCGCCCTCCGCGATGTACCAGTGCTCGGCGGGCTCGTGATATGGGGAGTTCAGAATCGGTGTCGGGACTTCAAAGCCGCTCATATTATCTCCTAATGAAGCATGAGTAAAGTGGACAGAGGAATAGAAACAATGCGCGGATCATCCGATGCGATTTCATCCATCTGCGTAACCAGAATCCCGAAC
>JAZDIW010000072.1:0-2707 GCA_043804575.1 bacterium | reverse complement strand
CCGGGGATAAGCTCATTCTGATTGACTATTACACTTACGAGCGGCGTGACACGATTTTCCCCGACCCCGGGCCACTCGTCTATTGGATTCGTGACAAACGCCATGAACTGCATGCGGGGCAAACCGTGGTGGAAAACGGCCGCAATAATATTGATGACAATTTCAACGGCTTGATTGATGAGCGTTTGCCGGACCACGCGAATCTCAAGTACAAAGACTATGTCAGCGGGATTGGTCTGCGGGACAACCTCATCGATGAGGCGCGCGACGATGGCGTTGATAACGACGGCGACTGGGACCCACTCACCGATGATGTGGGTGCCGACGGAGCTCCGCTCACGGGGGACGAAGGTGAGGGCGACGGAGTGCCGACGGCGGGCGAGCCGCACTTTGATCGCACGGATGTTGACGAATCCGACCAAATCGGCCTGACGGCCTTCGAGTATTTCTCACCGCCGGGCGCAGTGCGCATGAATGACGACGAAGGTCTGTGGGAACGCATGAAACCCGGCCGCTTCGATGAAGTCTCCCCGACTCCTGAAGACGGCGATTTCGTCTACGGCTCCGGATATTTCCCGCTGATGCCCGGCCAAACGGAACGCTTCTCGATGGCTCTGGTCTATGGGGAGGACTCCACGGATATCTTCATCAATAAGCTCACGGTTCAACAGATCTACGACGAGAACTACAATTTCGCCCGTCCACCGGACAAGCCCACGATTGTGGCGGTTCCGGGCGACAGAAAAGTCACCCTCTACTGGGATGATAAGGCCGAGCGCTCCTACGATCCGACCACGGGCTTCGATTTCGAAGGATACAAAATTTACCGGGCCACCGATCCAGGCTTCAACGAAGTCTTTACGATTACCGATGGTCGCGGGCGCAAAATCTTCAGTCGTCCGATTGCACAATTCGATTTGGATAATGGCAATGCGGGTTTCTTCCCACGCGCGGTCAACGGTGCTTCCTTCTTCTTGGGAGAGGATACGGGATTGCGCCATGTCTGGACGGATTCCACCGTGGAAAACGGCCAGATCTATTACTATGCCGTTTGTGCCTATGACCACGGGGACAGCGCCAAGAACATCTTCCCTGCGGAAACGAGCAAATACATCCTTCTCGATGAAGGCGGCAACCTGACGACGGACATTAACACCGTGCAAGTGATGCCGCGAGCGCCCGCCGCCGGCTATACGCCACCGGAAGTCACTCCGGTTGAGCATTTTGCCGGTCGCGCCACCGGCAATATCTACTGCGAGGTGGTTGACCCGCGAAGAGTCAAAGACGGTCATGAATATGAGATTACTTTTGACGACAGCGTCGGCAGTGCGTACCGGTACAATGTCGTTGATGTGAGCACCACGGTTCCTGATACGGTTCTCTGGCACGAGCCCTTCATTCTGGAGCCGGTCGGAGATTGGATTTATGAGGCGTTTGGAGCCTATTACGACTCCCTTTTCGGTCTACCTCCGGGCATTTTCGATGTGAAGCGCTATTTTCAGGTCTATCTGTCAAGTGGCATCGGTGATTCCGCTCTCTTCGATGGACAACGCCTCTATTTCCTGCGACCGCGAAACACCGTGATGATTCCCGAATTCTCCGGCTGGGCGGAGAGAGCCGGCAGCGACAGCGTGCTCAGGTTCAGTTTCAGTGTGGCGAACTATCCCGACATCTTCCTGCGCGGAGTCCCTTGGGTGGCTGATTACGATGTTATTTTCTCCGACGAAATCGTGGACACGGCGGTCTATTTCAACTGGTACAATCTCCTCGTTCTTCCGGAAAGGCCTACGTACTTCACCGTGTGGAATCTGAATCGCAACGAGCCCGCAGAATTTGCTTTTCAAGAGAAGGACACGACGCGAAATGGGCAGGTGAATCCCGCGGAAGTCATTCTCATCTTCGAGAGTGATTCCGTGCTCACCTGGGCGATTCAATTCAATCGAGACCAACCGAGAGGCAAGGTGGTGAATCCGCGACCCGGCGATACGCTGCGTATCCGCCTCTATCAGGATTTCACCTCGGCCGACCGCTACGGCTATTCGGTGGCAGGACCGAAAATCGAGGCAGCAGAAGTTCAACTTCACCGCGTTCGGGTTTATCCCAATCCCTACTTGGCGACCTCCACCCAAGAGCCAGCCAATCCCTACAGCTCGGGTCGCGGGCCCCGCCATGTCACCTTCATTCACCTGCCAAGAGAGTGCACCATTCGAGTCTATACGGTACGCGGCGAGCTGGTGCAGACGATTCATCATAGCACATCTATCGATGACGGTACGGAAGAGTGGAACTTGCGAACGAAAGACGGGCTCGATGTGGCCTATGGAGTTTACATTTATCATATAGAATCGGACTGGGGTGAAACCACCGGAAAACTCGCGCTCATCAAATGAAGATTCAGAAAGTCTTTCTTTTGGCGTTTGCCATTTCCTTGGCCTGGGAGCCTGCGCTGCCGCAATCGAAAGTTGGCACGACCGCCGCACCTTTTTTGGGAATTGCCGTGGGTGCTCGGGCTCTCGGCATGGGCGGGGCTTTCGTCTCCGTCGCCGACGATGCCACCGCACTCTACTGGAATCCCGCCGGCATTGCTCGTCTCTCCAGCTACGAGGTTATCCTCGTGCATACCGATTGGATTAGCGACCTGAGTTACGATTTTGTTGGTGTTGTCTTTCCCTTGAGAGGTGCGGGAGCCCTGGGCATTCACACGAGC
>JAZDIW010000071.1:0-12117 GCA_043804575.1 bacterium | reverse complement strand
AGAGAATCACACCCAACGCGTAGAGGTCGGATGCCGCACTCGGGCGCCCTCCGATGAGGAGCTCGGGGGCGATGTAGGGAACGGTGCCGCCGAGTGTCGCAGGCTCCCCCTCGTTTCCGGTGGAGGCCAATCCGAAGTCGATGAGTTTGACATGGAGCGGCTCGCGAGAGGTAATAACAATATTTTGAGGTTTCAGGTCGCCGTGAATGATTCCGTGCGTATGCAGGAAGGCCAAGGCTCGACTGAGTTGAACGAGAATCTCGCACACATCCTCTTGTGGCCTCGGGAGTGCTTTGGCACTCAGCTCCTCCCCTTTGAGATACTCCATCGCGAGATAGGGCAGGGTCGCACCGTCATCGGCATAACCGAAGTCATAGACACAGGGCAGGTGGGGGTGGACAAGTCCTTTCAGTGCGTTGTATTCGCGCTCGAGCAGCCGAGCCGTCGCCGGGTGGCTGTCCGAGGCGATTTTCAACGCCACGAATTGGGAAGGCTCGGCTCCACGCGTGGCCAGCCAGGTTTCTCCCATGCCTCCGCGACCTAACAGGCGTACAAGCTTGTACTCCTTGGCAACAAGATCTCCCGATTTCCAATCAGGCATGGTGAGAGTCCTCTTTGAGGTCTTCGGAGAGTTCCATAACACGCAATCCGAATTTGCGAATCCGGTAACGCAACTTCTCGCGACTCACTTTGAGCAGTCGGGCCGCCGCCGTGACATTGCCGCGGGTTCGCCGCAGGGCGCTTTGGATGACCATGCGCTCGACTTCATCAAGGGAAATTCCCTCCGGAGGGATCTCGATGCCTTGAGCAGCGAGAGGGGATTCCGCCTCTGCAGGCTCCGCGGTCGGCGCCACATTCAGCAAGACCGTTAGATGGGCTTCTTCGAGGAGGTTTCCGTCTGCCATAACCATCGCCCGCTGCAAAATATTTCGAAGCTCGCGAACATTGCCCGGCCAGGGATAACTTAGAAGCGATTGCTCGGCTTGAGGAGAAAGCGCCATATCCTCCCGCCCGAAATCGTGACAGATTTCTTTCAGGAAATGGCGAGTAATGACGATGACATCGTCGTGTCTCTCGCGCAAGGGAGGCAGGTGAAGGTGAATGACATTCAGTCGGTAGTAGAGGTCTTCGCGGAACCTCTTCTGAGTAATCAGTTCTTCCAAGTTCGCGTTGGTGGCGACAATCAGGCGGAATTGCACATGAATCAGGCGGGTGCCGCCCAACCGGCGAAAGGAGCGCTCCTCAAGAACTCGCAAGAGCTTCGCCTGAAGATTCGGCGAGAGCTCACTGACCTCATCGAGGAAGAAGGAGCCGCCATTGGCCTCCTCGAGAAGCCCCGGCTTTCGCTGCTTGGCATCGGTAAAGGCGCCTTTTTCAAACCCGAAGAGCTCGGCCTCGAGCAGGGTCTCCGGAACGGCGGCGCAATTGATTTCGACAAAAGGCTCATGGGCGCAGGAGCTTGACCAGTGAATCGCCCGAGCGAACAGCTCTTTTCCCGTTCCCGATTCGCCGGTCAGGAGAACGGAAGCGGACGGGATTTCCGCCACGCGCCGCGCCACTTCAATAAGCTGGAGGAAAATGGGGCTGTTTCCCAAGAGACGGTCGAAACCATTCTCGGTCTGCAGAGAGACTTTCAGACGCTCCAGCGATTGACGACGGCGAATACTCTCCAATCCCCGGGCAATCAACAGTTGCAGCTTCTCGAAGTTGATCGGTTTGCCCAAGTAGTCATAGGCCCCCAACTTCAAGGCTTCCACGGCTTGCTGTGGTGACGCCTGGCCCGAAATCATGAGAACCGGGTGCTCCTTGTCCTGCCGGTGAATTCGTCGAAGGAGGTCGATGCCGTCCTCTTCGCCCGGTAGCCCGATGTCTACGATGGAGAGGTCAGGTTGTTCCGTTTGAAATTGATGCCAAGCGGAATTCGCCTCCTCCGCCTCGAGAACCTCGTAGCGATTGCTTAGCAGGATTTCCCCAATTACCTTCCGGATTTGTGGGTCATCATCAACAATTTGAACAGTCGGACTCACGGATTCGTCTTTCATACCTGCGCAAAGTTTTAAATATTAGAAATATACGAGAGAACATAGGAGCAAACTCCAAGCCAAATGAAAATCCAACGCTCCAATGCATTTGCGAGCGGTTCCCGATGGAGCGCGCCCATTGGGAAATAGGAGTTTCGCAAGACGCTCGGACGAAAGGTTGTATTCCACCGATGGGATAAAATTCCCCAATGACTGCTCTTTCTGCCGAACATAGCTTCGGTTGGTGGATTTCAACATCTTTGGTTCTCCGCGTCCGGTTCAAATCAACCCCTGCACGATTTCAGGCTGCGAAAATGCAGAGACTCCATTCGTCTACTTCTTAATAATATTCGGGATAGAGGAGAGGATTCGTGGAAATATGCTCTGGCACGGGACTTGCCATACCTATAAGCGAGAGTATGGTGAGCAGATTTGGAAAGAAGATGAGAACAGGTTCCATAGTGAGAGAGGGTGTTATGAAATCAGGAAAGAACATGCGGCGTAGTCTCTTGCTTGCCGCCGTCCTGCTGCTATTCTTCGTAGCGGGATGTGCCAGACTATCGCCGCTCGACACCACCATCAATGGTCCACCGGCAAGCAGCACCTCTGACTATCCGCCGATCACGGAAGAGCTTCTTCAGAACGGTCCTGAGCCCGGGCATCCCATTTTGCGCATTGAACAGCCCCAAGGCGCCATGGGAGTCGAGTTCTGGGATTACGCCGAGCGCTGGATACAAAGAAAGGAGGGCGGAGAGGTTTACACAGCTCAGGGAAGTGGGTGCTCCATTGGCAGCAAGGCACTACCCAATGATACCTTGGTCACGGTTTCCTTGCCTGTACAAGGGTATGCCATCGTGGATTTTGGCCCCCATCCAACCTACTTTAACAAGAACATCTGGATTGCCCTGTCGCTCAACGGCACCGGTCTCGGTCCACGGGATATCCAGAGAATCCTGCGACTTGGCATCTACTATTGGAACGAAGAGACCGGCACCTATGAGAGATACTGGAGCTATTACGACCCATATCGCAATGCCCTGATGTGCCAGACGAATCACTTCTCGCGCTACATCATTGCGTAACCATGAATTGAATTGACCCAATCGTTGCCCACTACGGAAGCACCGAAATGCGGGGTGTCTTGAGGAGAGACACCCCGCGTCGTTTTCTTCCCTCTTATTTCCCCTACCCGACTCAATTCATTTCTTGACAAATTGAGGGAAAGTTGGTATATTTTATATATCCTTTCTTTTTCCATAACCCATTGTTTTTTCGTAGAATCGTTCTGCGATGCGATTCGCGCAGCCTATGGAAAGAGAGGCGACCTTTGCTTCGGGCGAACCGTGTTGGAGAAACTCAAAGGAGTGTGCCATGAAGAAACGAGTTGTTTTTGTTTTTCTTGTGACCTTTTTCGCAAGTTTTTCTGCGGCCATGGCCGGCATAGTCATACATGACTACAGCTTTGACCAGCCCGTGGTCACAACCGTCCCGGATGGACAGTGGATTACGATGAAGGACTGCCGCACGGGAGGCATGCCGGGGGCACCGGCTTTGCCTTCGTATGGGGTCAGACTGCTTCTGCCACCGGGGGAAGGGATTGCGTCGGTGCGAATCATCCCGGGGGAGCCGCATCTTATGGGAACCGGTTTTGTGATTCCTCCGAATGAGTATCAGGTGCCCTATAGCTTTACCGGGCCCTATGAGAAGGTGGCCCCGAATCCGGATATTTATGAGTCGAACCGTGCCTATCCGTATGAATTCAATTCGAAGCCGTTTGGTCAGGGGTATTGCGGCCATACGATTGGCTTTTTGACGGTGAATCCGGTCAGTTACAATCCGGTGACGGGGGAGGTCTGGTGGTATTCGCAGATGCGGGTGGAGGTTGTGACACAGTCGCAGCCGGAGGCTCAGGTGCGTTTGGGGACGCTCTACTATCGCAACGAGCAGATTCAGAAGAATCTTGAACGCTGGGTGGACAATGCGGAAGTGATCAGTGTGTATCCTCCTGTGGAGAGGACACGGCAGGAAGAGTATGACATGGTGATTATCACGAATGCGGCGCTGCAGTCCACCTTCCAGACTTACGCGGATCTCAAGAATCGTCGTGGGATTCGGACCTTCGTTCAGACGACGGAATGGATTTATGCCAATGTGTCGGGTAGTGACAATCAGGCGAAGATTCGCAACTACATCATCAGCTGCTACAGCAGTTATCACATCCAATATGTTCTGTTGGGTGGTGATGGGGACGCCAGCGGTGCCGGTCGCATCATCCCGCATCGCGGCGTCTATGCGCGTACCCACTACGGTTCGGGAGATCTAACGGACACGAATTTGCCGTGTGACTTGTACTATGGGGGACTGGACGGCACATGGAATACCGATGGAGACGGTCAGTATGGTGAAGAGAATCCGGAAGAAGCGGATTTCATTGCGGAGGTGCATGTGGGGCGGGCGTCGGTGGATGATGTGACGGAGGCCAATCGTTTCATCACCAAGCATCAGATGTATCAGCAGTCTCCGGTCGTTGCGGATTGCGGCGATGTGCTTTTTGCCGGAGAGCTGCTTTGGGATGATGTTCCGGGAGTCTGGACCTTTGGACGGACCTACCTTCAAGAAGTGCGCTGGGGCTCATCGAATCACGGGTATACCACGGTGGGCATTGACAATCCCGGAGCGGCGGACACCCTCTTTGACCAGTACACTTTCTATCCGAATTCGTGGTCTGCCTTGACGCACCTGCGGCCCAAATTGAACAACGGGTGCAATTTCTTCAATCATTTGGGCCATTGTAACGAGACATACATGGCGCGCTTCAACAGCTCCGATATTACGGATGCGAATATCACGAACAACGGTGTCAATCACAACTTCTATATTATGTACAGTCAGGGCTGCTATCCGGGTTCGTTCGAGTATAACGACTGCATCACGGAGAAGTGGACGGTCGGGATCAACAACGGTGCTGTGGCGGCGGTGACGAATTCCCGCTATGGGTGGGGGTATCACCAGTCCACGCGGGGCTCGTCGAATTACTTCCATCGCGAGATGATCGATGGGATTTACGGGGAGGATTTGACCCATTTGGCGCCTGCCAATGACGATTCGAAGGTGGATTGTTTGCCGTGGATCCAGAACGATGACATGGCGAATCGGTGGTGTGCGTTGGAGCTGACCACGTTCGGCGATCCGGAACTGGACATGTGGACGGCTGTGCCACTGACGCTTTCGCCAATTTATGACCCTGTCTATCTGATTGGCACGGGAACTTTCGATGTAGATATTGCCGGCGTTTCGGGGGCGCTTGTCGCCTGCAATTTCGGCGGCCAGCTTGTGGGTCGAGGCTATACGGATCCAAGCGGTCATGTGACGGTTACCTTGGATCCCGCGCCGACCGAACCCGGAGCGATGGAAGTCGTCATCACGGCACACAACTACCTCGAGTATTCCGGTTCCGTTTCCGTAATTCCGCCGGCCGGACCCTATGTCATCTATGACAGCTTTTCGACGACGGAAGTGGTGGGGATTTCGAATGGTCAGGTGGATGCCGGGGAGCAACTGCTGCTGACTGTCCATGTGGAAAATGTCGGCGTGGAGACCGCCGAGAACACGACGGTTACCGTGACGACGACGGATCCGTATGTCACGGTTACGGATAACACGGAGTACTACGGCGACATACTGCCGAGTGAAGTCAAGTCTGTGCCGAATGGTTTTGCTTTCACGGTGGCCTCGAATGCGCCGGATCATCATTTTGCACTGTTTGCAGTTCATGTTGAAGAAGGCCCGATGCGGGATTCTTGGAATTCGAATTTCAGCCTTGAACTGCATGCTCCCGCGGTCCAGTTTACGCTTCTGGATGTTGATGACGGTACGCACGACAGCCATCTGAATGCGGGCGAGACGGGCACGCTCACCCTCACGGTGACCAACGGCGGTTCCTGCGCCGCGACGAACCTAACCATCACGATGATGACCGACAATCCCTATTTGCAGGTGACGAGTGGCAGTGGAGCCCTTGCTTCGCTTGCACCCAGCAGCTCCGGTTCGCCGACTCCGCCCTATACGGTCTATGTGCTTCCGGGTTGCCCCGCTTTGAGTCTCGCGTATCTCTATTTCAGCATCACAGGGGACTTAGGTTATCAGAACAGCTTCATCCGGGAGTTGACGCTGAATCCCTTCTGGGAGACGGTGGAAAACGGTCAGGGCACATGGACTCATGAAGCGGCTTCGGGTTGGACGAATCAATGGCACATCTCCACGGAGACCGCCTGGAGTCCGACTCATGCATGGAAGTGCGGCGATACCGGGACGGGCACCTATGCCAATCATATGGACGCTCGCCTGATGACGCCTACGGTCAACCTGCCTGCAGGGGCTCAGCTCCGATTCATGCAGCAGATGAACGCCGAGACATCGAGCTATTATCCTGACTCGGCCTATGACGGCGGCATTGTGGAGATTTCGGTAAACGGCGGTGCTTGGACCCAACTCGCGTCTCCGCAGTATAACAAGCACTTCCGCTATAGTGCTGGTAGCGGGAGTCCGGCAACACATCCGTTCCCGGGCGGCATTGCCTGCTTCTCGGGCGACATCAGTTGGTTAGAAGCGACTTGCGACCTGTCCGCCTATTCGGGCAATGTGCAGATTCGCTTCCGCTTCGGCAGCGACAACGGAACCGGAAGAGAAGGGTGGTATGTGGACGATATCGAAATCGTGCGCACCGGCGCTCTCCTGCCTCCGACGAACCTTCAGGCGGATATTACAGCGGGCATCGTGACGCTGACTTGGAATTCGCCGGGCTCCTCGCGAGGTCTTCTGGGCTACAATCTCTACCGGGATGATCATCAGATTGGCTCGACGATTACGGGACTTTCGACGACGGATGATTTGCATGAACAGCCTTACGGAACTTACACCTATCATGTGAGGGCTCTCTATTCATCCGGAGAAAGCGGCAACTCGAATCCGGCGGTCGTAGACTACACGGCCGAGCCGAATCCGGTCGTTGATCTCACGGCGTTGGTTTCCGGAACGGATATCGTGCTTCGTTGGACGGCCACTTCGGGAGCGGAGAACTACAAAGTCTATCGCGTCGCGGATCCTTTTGCGATTCCGACACCCGGAGACCTCATCGGGACGACCGATACGACTTCCTACATTGATGTGGGAGCTACAACGACGATGGAAATGGCCTTCTATGTCGTCGTGGCTGTCAACTCCAATTGATGGAGGGAAGTAGAGCCTCTCAGAGCAAATCTTGAGGAATGCGGGACAGACGACCGATGTCTGTCCCGTTTTTTTCTGTGCGGCACGACTTCCGTTTCATCAGGAGAAGTCGCCTGGGATACTGTTGACGAATTCGGGCGGTGTTCCTCTCCTGAATCGTGATGACGCATGGGTGTCGGGAGACTCCTGCAGCATTCAGCCCAGCAAGCTGGGCGCTACGCATTCTACCTGTCTCCCATCGTTTCCGAAAAGGAGTTTGCGCTCTGCCGGATACGGAAGATGACTCAACGATTGAGCCTCTTCGTAAGCAGCATTCGGGATGATTCGCATCAGGCTTCTGCCGGATTCCTCAAGAGCAAGACATGCAACAGTGCCTCTTGTGAGGATGTTCTGGACTCAGCGCGAACGAGGCACGGAGTCGGGCCCTTCTATGGGCAATGAGGGGTTGCAGACAGAAGCGGGGCGTACTCTCGAAGGAACGCCGCACTTTTCTTTCCGGCTCCAAAATTCTCTCATGCGGCCTTGATAATTCATTGACAAGTTGAAGAAAAACATTTATATTAATATGCTGCCTTCTTGTTGGCGTAAGTCCTTGTTTCCTTTTGTGCAAAGCAACATCCGAGAGGTGGGGGAGGATAGAGGCCGGAGAAGGTGAACATGGGTCAGAGATGGTCTGATTGAAATAACCTGTTGGAGTATGTCATGAAGAATTCGGTTGGACTTGTTTTGTTTGTGGCCGTTTTCACGAGTTTTTCCGCGGCCATTGCCGGTATGGTCACGCACGACTATTTCTTTGATCAACCTGTGGTCACATGGATGGATGATGGACAATGGATTACGATGAGGGACTGCCGTACGGGAGGCATGCCGGGGGCACCGGCTTTGCCTTCATACGGGGTCAGATTGCTTCTGCCACCGGGGGAAGGGATTGAGTCGGTGCGCATCATCGCCGGGGAGCGGCGTCTTTTAGGGGCAGAGTTCATGATTCCCCAGAATCAATATCAGGTTCCCCTAAGCTTTACCGGGCCCTATGAGAAGGTGGCTCCCAATCCGGACATTTATGAGTCGAACCGTGCCTATCCGTATGAGTTCAACTCGAAGCCGTTTGCGCAAGGGTATTGCGGCCACACGATTGGATTCTTTACCCTCAATCCGATCAGTTACAATCCGGTGACGGGGGAGGTCTGGTGGTATTCGCAGATGCGGGTGGAGATAGTCACGAGACCCGAGTCGGAGGCGCAGGTGCGGTTGGGGACGCTTTATTATCGTGACGATCGCATTCAGGGGACTCTCGAGCGCTGGGTGGACAATACGGAGACAATTGGGCTCTATCCTCCTGTCCAGCAGACACGGCAGGAAGAGTATGACATGGTGATTATCACGAATGCGGCGCTGCAGTCCACCTTCCAGACCTATGCGGATCTCAAGAATCGTCGTGGGATTCGGACCTTCGTTCAGACGACGGAATGGATCTATGCCAATGTGTCGGGCAGTGACAATCAGGCGAAGATTCGCAACTACATCATCGAGTGTTACACGAGCTATCACATTCAGTATGTTCTTTTGGGTGGCGATGGGGATGCCAGCGGTGCCGGGCGTATCATTCCGCATCGCGGCGTCTATGCACGCAGCCACTACGGTGGCGGAGACATCACGGACACGAATTTGCCGTGTGATCTCTATTACGGCGGTCTTGACGGCACCTGGAACACGGACGGCGACGGTCAATATGGTGAAGAGACTCCGGAAGAAGCGGATTTCATTGCGGAGGTGCATGTGGGGCGGGCGTCGGTGGATGATGTGACGGAGGCCAATCGTTTCATCAACAAACACACGATGTATCAGCGGACACCGGTTGTGGGGGACTGTGACGGCAATGGAATTCTGTTCGCAGGGGAGCTCCTGTGGGATGATGTTCCGGGCGTCTGGACTTTTGGCGATACCTATATGCAAGAGGTGCGTTGGGGCTCATCGAATCACGGCTACACGACCGTAGGTGTGGATGAGCCGGCCATTGCCGATACGCTCTATGACCGACCGTTCTATCCAGGAGAGTGGTCGGCCATGACCCATTTGAGACCGAAACTGAACGACGGCTGCAATGTCCTGCATCATTTGGGCCACTGCAGTGAAACGTATATGGCGCGCTTTTACGACACCCAGATTACGGATGCGAACCTGACCAATAATGGAACCAATCACAATTTCTACATCATGTATAGTCAGGGCTGCTATCCGGGGTCGTTTGAGTATAATGACTGCATCACGGAGAAGTGGACGGTGGGGATCAACAATGGAGCGGTGGCGGCGGTTACGAATTCCCGCTATGGGTGGGGGTATCATATGTCCACTCGCGGGTCGTCCTAATATTTTCATCGGGAATTCGTGGATGGGATTTATGGGGAGGATTTGACCCATTTGGCTCATGCCAATGATGATTCGAAGGTGGATTGTTTGCCGTGGATTGAGGCTGATGACATGGCGAATCGGTGGTGTGCGTTGGAGCTGAATACTTTCGGCGATCCGGAACTGGACATGTGGACGGATGTGCCGCAGGCGCTTTCCCCCGGTTATGACCCGGTCTATGTTATCGGTGTGGGAACATTCGATGTGGATGTGCCCGGTGTTTCGGGCGCGCTTGTCGCCTGCAATTTCGGCGGCCAGCTTGTCGGTCGAGGCTATACAAATCCGAGCGGTCATGTGACGCTCACTCTGGATCCTGCACCGATGGAGCCCGGGGCGATGGAGATTGTCGTTACGGCGCACAATTATCTCGAGCATTCCGGCTCGGTAACGGTCATCCTGCCGGAGGGAGCTTACTTGCTGTATGAATCCCTCACGATCAATGACTCAGACGACAACAACAACGGTCTGTTCGATTTTGCCGAAGATGTCCGCTTGAGCATTACGGTGGAGAATGTCGGTATGGAGGCGGGCTCGGGCGTGCAGGTCTCGATTTCGACCGCGGATCCCTATGTGACGGTGCACGATGATACGGCGGACTATGGGACCATTCCCGCCGAATCAACGAAGACGATTCCCGATGGCTTTGACATCGAGCTGGCGTCGTCCGTTCCGGACCAACATTTGATTGCTTTTGCATTCTCCGCAACGGATGGGGATTCAATCTGGACGGACGATTTTACCATCCGAGCTCACGCACCGGTGCTTGGCATTGACCGCGTGATGGCGCTGGATGGCGAGAATGGCAGGTTAGATCCGGGTGAGACGACGGATTTGGAGGTTACCCTGCTCAACGCCGGCAGCGCGGGCCTGGTCAACATCCAAGCCACGCTCTCTTGCGGCGACGCCTATATTACCATCAACAGCAACCTGGATGATCTGAGCAGCCTCGGCCCAAGCACAACGGGTGTGGTGATATTCAATGTTACGGCCAGCAGTGAAGCGCCCATCGGGCATCCGGCCGAATTCGGGCTCGCTGTTACGGCCACGAACTACAATTTCTCCGACAGTTTCGTGTTGGCGATTGGTCTTTGCGTCGAGGACTTCGAAAACGGCGGATTCGCTTCGTATCCGTGGGAAATGGGCGGGAATTTGCCCTGGACGATTTCGACAAGTGGAGTTTACGAAGGAAGCCACTGTGCAAAATCCGGAACCATCACTCACCTTCAGTATTCGGAGATGTCGGTCAATCTGGATGTGCGTGCAGATAGTCCCGTCAGCTTCTACTATAAGGTCTCGTCCGAGAGCAACAACGATTATCTGCGTTTCTATCTTGACCATGTTTTGCTCGGTCAATGGTCGGGGCAGGCGGATTGGACGCAGGTGAGTTTCGATGTGACAGCTGGAAATCATACCTTCACTTGGATCTATACGAAGGACCAGTATACTTCCAGCGGCAGCGATTGTGCATGGCTTGACTACATTATCTTTCCTCCGGTGGACAATCCCCCGGAACTTCCGCCTGCGGCGGCTTGTTATGACTTTGAAGCCGGCAATCAGGGCTGGATAGCGGGTGCGGGGGATGATAATGCCCTTCGGGGCATTTGGGGACGCATGGACCCGGAAGGAACGGCTTTCGTTGGCAACCCCGTACAGCCTGAAAATGATCATACACCCGCACCAGGGGTAAACTGCTGGGTCACCGACGGCCGATTGGGAGCAGGGCCTGGTTCCTGGGATGTGGACGCGGGCAAGACAACGCTGCTTTCACCGGTATGGGATCTTTCCGGTTACCACCATGCGGTCATTGAGCTTTGGTCATGGTATTCCAACGATGAAGGCCCTGCCCCGGGCAGCGACAATTTCGTTACGGATGTCTCCTCGGATGGCGGAACGAGCTGGGTCAATCTGCTCACCACAACGGATGACTGGGAATTCTGGAGACGAGACCGCTATGTTTTGGAGGATCACATCACGCTGACCGATCAGGTGCAACTGCGGGTCGTCGTGTCGGATGAAGGAGACGATTCCTTTGTCGAGGCTGCCGTGGACGATGCGTGTCTCTATGGCGCGATCCCTCAGCCGCCCGAAGCAGTGACGGATGTCACGGCATTGGTTTCGGGAACGGATATCGTGCTCCAGTGGACGGCTACAACAGGTGCCGAAAGCTACAAGATCTATCGCATTGCGGATCCTTTTGCGACACTCACACCGGAAGACCTCATCGGCACGACCGAAGCAACGACTTACACGGATGCGGGAGTCTTGACGACTGCAGAGATGGCTTTCTATGTTGTCGTCGCTGCCAATTCGCAGTGATGATTTGATACGCATTTCTTCGTACACGGATGCACAAGGAAACGGGGCAGATAATCCTGCCCCGTCAGACTGCTGACAAACCCCGTTGTTTGGGCGGGGTTTGTTTTTGGAGGAATAGAATTGATCGTGGATGTTGCGGCGGTGG
>JAZDIW010000070.1:0-8488 GCA_043804575.1 bacterium | reverse complement strand
CAAGCAAAGGGAGAATCGCTGCGACGACGGCTCCGGCGAAAGCCGCCCACATAAGAACACGAAACGAATTGGCCGCGCCGATGATTTCGGGAAGTGTGGGCGCGGGCGATGATAGTTTCGCTCTTCCGTCCACATAGAGTCCCAGGAGAGTTGCGGCAATAACGACTAAAATGGGAATCCAGGCGTAGGATGCCGGGCCTACCGTCTTCTGCACATCTTCGGCCGCGAGCCGATCCACGCCGGAAAGAGGGACGGCGCCCGGCCGCACAAGCTCTCCTGTCGTCCGCGCTCTCACCTCGGCCTTCCACATCGGTCCCACATCTCGCGAAAGCCAGGCGACAAGGAAGACCAGAATCAAGGCGAAGATGGTGTAGAAGCGATAAGGAATGCTTTGAATGAAGATCCAGTAGGCGTTGACCTCGAATCCCATGGAGTGATACGCATCTCCAATAAGCCCAATTTCAAATCCGATCCAAGTGGAGATAATAAGCATGGAGGTTACGGGAGCCCCCGTGGAATCCACGATATAGGAGAGTTTCTCCCGGGAGACGCGGTGGCGGTCGCAGAGGGGACGCATGCCATGACCGACCAGCAGACAACTGGCGTAATCATCGAAGAAAATGACCAAGCCGGACAGCCAAGTCAAGAGCTGAGCGCGGCGCGGCGTGCGTGCCCGATGGGCCAGGACGGCTACAAGTCCGCGCATGCCTCCGGAGCGCGAGATCATGCCCACCATGCCCCCCAAAATCAGCGTAAAAAGCACGATGGCCACATGATCCGGATCCGACAGGGCTCGAACCAGATAGGTATCGAGAGTTCGCAGGAGTCCGAGAGCGGGATTTCCGAAATTGAGAAAAGTGGCGCCCAGCCAAATCCCCGCCAAGAGTGCGATGATGACCTGCCGGAGCAAAAGGGCAAGAGCGATGGCGACCAGAGGCGGCAGAATGCTCAGGAATCCATAGTCTATGAGCGCATCACTTGCATCGGTTTGGGCGAGTAAAGGGGAACCGAGAAGACAAACTGCGAAGAACGCAAGTGGGATAATAAGAGAGCGGGCCTTCATACTGATAGTCTGTTTCATGAGGTAGTGCAATGTACAAATCGGCGCAGAGAAAATCAACCGGAAAGCCGACAAGGCCGGATACCTCGAAGCGCACCCAGGACACCTTGATTTCGTCGTCTTGATTCGCTATAATGTAAGCTATAGATTTTACTCTTGTGCCATTCTTTCAAGTATCGTTCCACAGAAGTGTCCGGAAGGTTATGAAGCGAATTACAGTGTTGACAAGTGGGGGGGATGCGCCGGGGATGAATGCGTGCATTCGCGCCGTCGTCCGCACGGCACTCAAGCACGAGATGACGGTCTGGGGTGTGCGACGGGGCTATGTTGGCCTCTGCAACGGGGAATTTATCCCGATGGACGGCCGTAGCGTTTCGAACATCATTCAACTTGGCGGGACAGTCATCGAAACCTCGCGGTGCCCGGAGTTTTACGAAAAGGACGGGCGAGCTCGCGCCGTTGCCGCGATGCGGCGCAGCGGAATCGAGGGTCTGGTTGCGATCGGCGGCGATGGGACTTTCCGCGGCGCAGTGGAGCTCATGGCCGAGTGTGATGTGAAAATTGTCGGTTGTCCCGGAACCATTGACAATGACCTCTTCGGAACGGATTATACCATCGGCTACGACACGGCCATCAACACCGCTCTGGAGGCGATTGACCGCATTCGGGACACCGCCAGCGCGATGGAGAGGCTTTTCATTATTGAAGTGATGGGTCGCCATGCGGGATTCATCGCGCTCCATGTGGCCATCGCCGGAGGCGCCGAGTGGGCGCTTCTGCCTGAAACCGCTTCGGATATTTCCGCCTTCTATGAACGGTTTGAACACGGGCTGAAAGCCGGCAAGCGAACCAATATTGTGGTGGTCGCCGAAGGGGATGAGACGGGTGGGGCGCAGAATGTAGCTCTTCAACTCAAGACAAGGTATGGAATCCAGTCGTGGGTGAGCGTCTTGGGCCACATTCAGAGAGGCGGGTCGCCCACCGCCCGGGATCGTCTGCTGGCTTCGAAACTGGGATGTGCGGCCGTGCTCGCTTTGCGCGAGGGTCGTTCGGGCGTCATGGTCGGTGAATGTAACGGTGAAATCGCCTATACGCCGTTTCAGGATGCCGTTGGCAAGCACAAATCCCTTCATCCTTTCGAACTTCAACTCACGGACATCCTCTCGTAGAGGCTCATCCTGTCCTCGCAATGTAAAGTTCTACTTGAACCTGCCGATAATAGGATGGAAAAGACTCAAATTGTCTGCGAGGCTATGCTATGATAAAAGCGATAGATTCCTTTCAGGTTCTACCCAGACTTCCCGAAGAAATTGAGGAGCTTCGAGAGATAGCCTATAATCTCTTGTGGACATGGAATCAAGAGACGATTGAGCTGTTTCGCCGCTTGGATCGCGAGCTTTGGGAGACCAGCGGCCACAATCCCGCCTTGATGCTCGGGACAATCAAGCAGGAGCTTCTGGTGGACGCTGCCCGCGACGAGGGATTTCGCGCACATCTCGAACGCGTCGCAGCCCATTTGCGGCAATACATGCAGGCGTCCACATGGTTCGAAAGAAAATATGGCAAGCCGGAGAAGCCCTATATCGCCTATTTCTCCATGGAATATGGCCTGACGGAATGCTTGCCCACCTACTCGGGGGGGCTGGGGATTCTGGCCGGAGACCATGTGAAATCCGCCAGTGACCTCGGGGTTCCCCTGGTTGGAGTGGGACTGCTCTATCAGCAAGGTTACTTTCAGCAATATCTCAATGAAGACGGCTGGCAGCAGGAATACTATCCCGACAATGATTTCTATACCTTGCCGATTCTGCCGGAGCGGCGTTCGAACGGCGAGATATTGGCGGTGGATATTCGGTTCCCCGGTCGGACGGTCAAGGCGCAGATTTGGCGAGCGCAGGTGGGGCGCGTTCCTCTTTTTCTTTTGGACACGAATGCTCCCGATAATTCACCGGAAGACCGTCGCATTACGTATCAGCTCTACGGCGGCGACAACGAACTCCGGTTGAAACAGGAAATCGTCTTGGGACTGGGCGGAATCCTTATGCTTCATGCTTTGAGTCTGCCGCCGACGGTTTGTCACATGAATGAAGGACACTCCGCACTGCTTTCGCTGGGGCGGGTTCGTATGCGCAGGGAGGAATGCGGTCTTTCGATGCGAGAAGCCTTTGAGGTCTTGGGCAGCGGCACGATCTTCACGACGCATACACCGGTGCCCGCGGGCATTGACGCGTTTTCTCCGGAGCTCATGAAGAAGTATTTCATTTCTCCGGAGTATCCGCAGAGTGAAGCGACGGGCGAGGAGTTCCTGGCCTTGGGTCGGCCTCACCCCGAGAACGCGCGAGAGCCCTTCAATATGGCCATTCTCGCACTGCGGATGGCGGAATACAGCAACGGAGTCAGCAAGCTCCATGGCGAGGTGTCCCGCCGCATGTGGAACGAGGTGTGGCCGGGGGTTCCGGAGCATGAGGTTCCGATTGATTCGATCACGAATGGGATTCATACCCGCTCCTGGATTTCCTACGAAATGGCCACGCTCTTTGATCGCTATCTTGGCCCGGATTGGTCGAGAAAGCCGGATGAGCAGGCCATTTGGCAGCGCGTGGACGAAATCCCTGATGAGGAGCTTTGGCGCACGCACGAGAGGCGCCGAGAGCGAATGGTCGCCTATGCACGCCGCCGCCTGCGCAGACAATTGGAGCAGCGTGGAGCTCGTCCGTCCGTCATTCAATCCGCGGGCGAAGTGCTGGACCCGGACGCCTTGACCATCGGCTTTGCGCGGCGTTTCGCCTCCTACAAGCGGGCGACGCTGCTTTTCCGGGATCCCGAGCGGCTCAAGAATATCCTATGCAATCCCAAACAACCTGTTCAACTTGTCATTGCAGGCAAAGCGCATCCAAAGGATGATCCCGGGAAAGCCTTGATTAAGGCCATCATTCATTTCGCAAAGGATGAGGCGGTTCGCCGACATGTCGTCTTCTTGGAAAACTACGACATGAGTGTGGCGCGCTATCTTGTTCAAGGCACTGATATTTGGCTCAACACCCCGCGCCGCCCTATGGAAGCCAGCGGAACAAGCGGGATGAAAGTGTTGCCGAACGGTGGCTTGAACCTCTCGGTCCTCGACGGCTGGTGGTGCGAAGGATATTCTCACGAGACGGGATGGGCGATCGGTCATGGCGAAGACTATGATGACTACGAGTATCAAGATGAAGTGGAATCGTCGTCTCTCTATAATCTGCTGGAAAGGGAAATCATCCCCCTCTTTTATGATCGAGGGCCGGACGGTCTGCCGCGGGGCTGGATTGCCAAGATGAAGGGGTCCATGCGGCAGCTTTGTGCCGTGTTCAACACGAACCGCATGGTCGTGCAATATAGTGACAACTACTACATGCCGGCGCGGAATCAGTGGGAGAAACTCTGTGAAGGTGAGATGCGGCTTGCCCGAGAACTCGGGCGCTGGAAAGCGAAGATTCGCGCTCATTGGCAAGAGATTCGGATTCTTTCCGTCCGTGCCGATGGGAATGGAACGGCGGGCGTCGGGGACTCGGTGAAGATTCAAGCACAAGTGCACCTCGGGACGCTAAGCCCCCAAGATGTTCTTGTGCAAGTCTATTTTGGTTCTTTGAACGCAGACCGGCTAATTGGAAGGGGAGACACCGTCCCCATGGACATGAAGCAGCAGCGTCCGGATGGTTCGTATACCTATGAGGGTTCGATTCCTTGCCGGCAAAGCGGACTGCACGGCTATTCCGTCCGCATCCTCCCTTTCCATTTGAACATTCCTCACCCGTTGCGTCTCGGTTTGATTACTTGGGCGAACCTGTGAAAGAATGCGAATAGCAGGAACAAATAGAGAAAGCCCGAGGCGAATGCCTCGGGCTTTCTGTTTGACAAGGTTCTTGTTGTTAGAGTGAAATGCCTCGGTCAATATGCATTAGGACGCCTTAGCCGAGAGGGAGGGAGGAACGATGGCAAGCTGTCGCTTTTCCATTTCCAAGAGAGCCTCTTTTCGCCAGAGCCCGCCGCCGTAGCCGACCAGTCTTCCGGAGGAGCCAATCACGCGATGGCAAGGAACAATGATGGAGACCGGATTCTGCCGGACGGCCGCGCCGACGGCTCGCGCCGCGCGAGGGTTGCCAACGGCCGAGGCGATATCGGAATAGCTGCAAGTCTGACCATAAGAGATTCCCTGCAGTTCTTTCCAAACGCGCATTTGAAAGGCCGACCCTTCCAAGGCGACGGGAATCGAGAAATCGCGCAGTTCGCCCGCAAAATAGGCATCCAATTGCCCTTTGATGGGGCCAAAGTCATCCCGCGAAAACTTCGCTCCATAGAAGAGAAGGGATTTCTTCTCCTCATCGAACTCCAGTCGCAGAAGCCCTTGACTATTCGCGAGCATACGAATCATTCCCAAAGGGGATTCATACATCGTGTAAACGGTCTTCATCGTGTTTTTCTACTCCTTGCTCATTATCCAGCTCAAATCGCGGATCCCATCGGTTTTTCGGACGCCATAGAGCTATATCTGGCCTTTTGACTGTCATCAAATTGCGAAAATCTTTTCGCTTTTGCAAGTTCGACTGAAAAGCTCCCCCTCGCACTTTCCGTTTCATTGCACATGCAAAAAGGCCTGGGTCATTCTTTCCCAGGCCTTCGCGGAATCAGTCGTCAGGGGCATACACGGTCTCAGGATTCGTCGTCGAGCGGGACTTTTTCGCGCAGCTCGCGGAAGGCCAGTTCGTCATTCTTGCAGATGGCTTGCACCGTGGCTCCCGTCGCGAAACGCCCTTTGAGAATTTCTTCCGCCAAAGGATCTTCGACATATCGCTCGACGGTGCGGCGCAAAAGCCGCGCACCCACTTCGGGCTTGTATCCCTTGTCAATCAGAAAGTCGCGCGCTCTCGCGGCCAGAACGATTTTGATGTGGCGTTCCGCCATGCGCTCGTTGATTTCGTCTATGTAGATATCCAGAATCCGCTCGATATGCTCTCGCTCCAGCATTCGGAAAACGATGATTTCATCCAGGCGATTCAGGAATTCGGGACGGAAGGCATTCTTGAGTTCCTCCATCATCTTCCCGGCCATTTTCTTGTAGTCCACCGTTTCCGCGCCCCCAAACCCGAATTGGATCGCTTTCTGGGCCTCTCGGGTTCCGAGATTGGAGGTCATGATCAGAATCGAGTTGCAGAAGTCAATTTTCCGTCCGGAGCCATCCGTGAGCTCGCCCGCATCCAAGACTTGCAGCAGAATATTGAAGACATCGGGATGAGCCTTTTCGACCTCGTCCAAGAGGACGACGCTGTAGGGCTTGCGCCGCACTTTTTCCGTAAGCTGGCCGCCTTCGTCATAGCCGACATAGCCCGGAGGGGCCCCAATCAGACGCGACACATTGAACTTCTCCATGTATTCGCTCATGTCAATGCGAATCAGAGCCGCCGGGTCTTCAAAGAGATATTCGGCCAGGACGCGCGCCAGCTCCGTCTTACCCACGCCGGTCGGGCCGAGGAACAGGAACGAGCCAATGGGCCTTCGTGGATTCTTCAGTCCCGAACGGGCCCGCCGCAGGGATTTGGCAATCGTGTTCAAGGCTTCATCCTGTCCGACGACTTTCTCCCGCAGCGAGTCGGTGATTTTCAATAGCCGGTGCTGTTCGGAAAGAGCCACTTTCGAGACAGGAATTCCGGTCATCCGGGATACCGTCGCGGCAATGTCATCTTCGGTCACCGTCAACATTGGACGCGCCTCGCTGCTCTCCCACTTCTCCTTCTCCTGCTGAAGCAATTCTTCCAGCCGACTCTTTTTATCCCGCAGCATGGCCGCCTTTTCATACTCTTGGTGCTTGACCAGCTCATCTTTTTCCTGCTTCAGCGCCTCCAGGCTCTGTTCAATTTCCATGATGCGCTCGGGGACAACGATATGCGATATGCGGACACACGAGCCGGTTTCGTCCATGACATCAATGGCCTTGTCGGGTAAGTAGCGATCCGTAATATAGCGGTCGGAGAGCAGGACGGCCGCGCGGATTGCCTCATCCGCATATTTGACCCCGTGATGTTCTTCGTATCTGGGTTTCAGTCCCATCAGGATCGCGATGCTTTCCTCCACGCTCGGGGGGTCCACCACGACTTTCTGAAAACGCCTCTCGAGCGCTCCGTCTTTCTCGATGGACTGGCGATATTCATTCATCGTCGTTGCGCCGATGCACTGAAGCTCTCCTCGCGCCAGAGCGGGTTTGAACATATTCGAGGCATCGAGCGAGCCCGAGGCCGAACCGGCTCCCACGATGGTATGCAGTTCATCAAGGAAGAGGATCACATTTCCGCTCTTCTCGATTTCCTGCATAATCGCCTTGATTCGCTCTTCGAACTGGCCTCGGTATTTCGTTCCGGCGACAACCGCGCCCAAGTCCAGCGCGACGACACGCTTTCCAAAGAGAATCGGCGAAACCTGCCGATGGATGATGCGCATCGCCAGTCCCTCGGCAATCGCGGTCTTGCCCACTCCCGGCTCCCCAATCAGAGAGGGATTGTTCTTCTTGCGCCGCGAGAGAATTTGCGCCACACGCTCAATCTCCTTGTCACGACCAATGATGGGATCGAGCTTTCCCTCTCGAGCAAGCTGAGTCAGGTCTCGGGAGAAATGATCCAAGTTGGGAGTCTTCGACTTCTCTTTGGGAGGATGAGGTTGAGCTTGGCCCGAACCTCGAAGGATATTTTCCAGTTCCGTCTTGATGGTCTCGTAGGACGCATTGAAACTATGGAGCACATTCACGGCCATCGAATCTTCTTCTTTGAGAAGAGCCAAGAGCAAGTGCTCCGTTCCAATGATATCTGATGAGTAGTTCTTCCCCTCAAGATAGGCGGTCTTCAGGACTTTTTCGGCGCGCTTGGTAAACGGGATGTTGCCGATCTTCATCGCTCCCTTGGCGGTATCGACCAGTTCCTCAACGGATTCACGAATTTCGTCCAGGTCGCACCCCAAGTTCTGGAGAATCTGCACGGCCAAGCCATCGCCCAATCGAATGATGCCCAGCAAGAGGTGTTCGGTGCCGATATAATCATGCCCCAGCCGAAGGGCCTCTTCCCGTGAATATTGGATGACTTGTTGAACGCGTAACGAAAACTGGTTCTTCTGCATCGTTTCCTCAAGTGGAATCATGCGCGGCGCCGCCCCCCCCAATTCGCTCGCGGGCGCAAAGAAAATTCCTCTATGCTGCGACCTTACTCTGCTCCAAAGAAATCTACAAAAGAAATGCCACAGATGCAAGTCACGGCGGCGCAAATTAGCGTGGTCGCTTTCGCCGTTTGCAGAGGGAAAGCCCGCGCTCCGCAAAAGGCGTCGGCTGCCCCACTCACTTTTCGTTCTTGCGCATTGCGCCTGCAAAAAGTCTGCCGCCTTCCGGATGGAAGGCTCTGCGAAAGCCCCGAA